>JAZLIE010000094.1:0-14951 GCA_045617165.1 Candidatus Enterocola sp.
TCAGATAATTGCAACTAAGTCTCACAGTTTATCGTTGGCTATTAGCTATATTCTACATATAAGTTTCTAATAGTATTAAATTTTGTTTGTGCGGCACGCCCCAACTTCCAAGTGGGCGTGTTGTTGTTTTTTTATTGCAAAACCACAATCAAATAAAAATTGTTAATAAATTAGCACCCTATTTTTTTGTATTAAACTCCAATTGCCGTAACTTTGTGAACCTACAAAAATTTGGCATAAAATGATTTCATTTTTCAAGACTTCCACGGGTTCATACTATGCAGTGGAGACAGAAAAGGCGTTAAACGCACAGGATTCAGAGAAACTTGTATGGCTTTTTGACGGAGCCACCCCACTTGGCAGTTCGGCTATAGACGGAGACTTTACAGGACCTCGCCGTGAAATGATAACCCCTTGGAGTACAAATGCGGTTGAAATAACCCAAAATATGGGGCTAAGTGGCATCAAGCGTATTGAGGAGTACATTCCAAGCAGTCAGATTAAGGAGTTTGACCCGATGCTTCAACGCAAATACACAAAACTTGACAGCACACTTTTCAAGGTTGACAAAACCCCAGACCCTATAGTTTATATTAAGGATATTGTTGAATACAACAAGCAGGAAGGTCTTGCACTTAGTGAGCAGGAGATTGCCTATCTTAATGAGGTTTCAGAGAAACTTGGCAGACCACTTACAGATAGTGAGGTGTTCGGGTTCTCTCAGGTTAACTCAGAGCACTGCCGTCATAAGATTTTCAACGGACAATACATAATTGACGGCAAGGAGAAGGAACTTTCTCTGTTCAAACTTATTAAAAAGACGTCACAGGAAAACCCGAATACACTTGTATCGGCTTATAAAGATAATGTGGCGTTCAATGCTGGTCCAAAAATACAGCAGTTTGCTCCAAAGAGCGGTGATAAGCCTGATTTTTTTGAGGTTAAAGAGATTGATTCCGTTATTTCACTTAAAGCGGAAACACACAACTTTCCTACTACGGTTGAGCCTTTCAATGGTGCCGCCACAGGTACCGGCGGTGAGATACGTGACCGTCTGGGCGGAGGTAAGGCATCACTTCCTATTGCAGGTACTGCGGTTTATATGACATCATACCCACGCAATGAGCAACGCAGTTGGGAAGAGAGCATAAAGGAGCGCAACTGGCTGTATCAAACACCTGAGCAAATTCTTATTAAGGCATCTAATGGTGCATCTGACTTCGGTAACAAGTTCGGGCAGCCTCTTATCTGCGGTTCCCTGCTTACTTACGAGCATCAGGAGAATAACAAGATTTACGGCTTTGACAAGGTTATTATGCTTGCAGGCGGTGTTGGTTTCTCATCAAAGCGTGACGCTCTCAAGGGCGAGCCTGTTCCTGGGGAGAAAGTCGTAGTTATGGGCGGTGACAACTACCGCATAGGTATGGGCGGCGGTGCTGTATCATCTGTTGATACAGGTCAATATGCAGGAGCCATAGAGCTAAACGCCGTTCAGCGTGCAAACCCTGAGATGCAGAAGCGTGTGTCAAATGTAATTCGTACTCTTGCGGAGAGCAACAGCAACCCTATAGTCTCTATCCACGACCACGGTGCCGGCGGACACCTTAACTGCCTATCTGAACTTGTTGAAAGCACTGGTGGCAAGATAGATATGAGCAAACTGCCTATTGGTGACGCCACCCTTTCTGATAAGGAAATAATTGGTAATGAAAGCCAAGAGCGTATGGGTATGCTTATTGATGAGGAGAACCTTGAACTTGTAAAACGTATTGCTGACCGTGAGCGTGCCCCTATGTATGTTGTGGGTGAAACTACGGGCGATATGGATTTTGTGTTTGAGAAACAGAATGGAGAGAAACCTATTAACCTCAAACTTGAGATGATGATTGGCAACCCACCGCGTACAGTCATCACAGACAATACGGTGGATGAGAAATTCTCAGAGCCAAAGACAAATGTCACTGAAATAGAAACATATCTTAAAAATGTTCTGACAACTGAGAGCGTGGCTTGTAAAGATTGGCTTACTAATAAGGTTGACCGCTCTGTAACAGGTAAGATAGCCCGTCAGCAGTGTCAGGGAGAAATCCAACTTCCACTCAGTGACTGTGGCGTTGTATCTCTTGACTACACTGGAACAAGCGGTATTGCCACATCAATAGGTCACGCACCTGTAGCGGCACTCGCATCGCCTGAAAGCGGTTCTGTGCTCTCTATTGCCGAGGCACTGACAAACATTGTATGGGCTCCGCTTAAGAACGGACTGAGCAGTGTATCACTCTCCGCTAACTGGATGTGGCCCTGCAAGAATCCGGGAGAAGACGCAAGACTGTACAAGGCTGTTGAGGCTTGCAGTGATTTTGCCTGCTCTCTTGGTGTGAACATTCCAACAGGAAAAGACAGCCTCTCAATGACACAGAAATATGGTAAAGATAAAGTCTTTGCTCCAGGTACAGTAATAATTTCAGCAGGTGCAGAGGTTAGCGATGTTAAGAAGACTGTAAGTCCCGTTCTTGTAAAAGACAACAAGACAGATATTTACTACATTGACTTCTCATTTGACTCTCTTAAACTTGGTGGTTCTGTTTTGTATCAGACACTTCAGGCTGTAGGCTCAAAAGTTCCTACTATCAAGAACGCTGAGTATTTTGCCGATGCTTTTGAGGCGGTACAAAAACTCATAAATGACGGACTTATACTTGCCGGACACGACATATCAGCAGGTGGTCTTGTTACAACACTCCTTGAAATGACATTTGCAAACAAGGATGGAGGTCTTAAAATAGACCTTTCAGACCTTGCGGAGAGAGATATTTTGAAATTGCTGTTTGCAGAGAATCCGGGCGTATGTATTCAGGTTAAGGATTGTTCAAAGGTTGAGAGAATACTCAAAAACGCAGGTATAGGTTTCGCTAAGATTGGCTACCCTGTCTCTGAACGCAAACTTGACATTACAAAAGATAAGTCACACTATAGTTTTGATATTGATGAACTGCGTGATGTATGGTATCACACCTCATATCTGCTTGACCGCCGTCAAAGTGGCGAGCAATGTGCTCTTGAGCGTTTCAATAACTATAAAAACCAACCTCTTGACCTTCATATACGCAACAGTTTCTCTGGCAAATTATCTCAATTCGGACTTAGCCGTGTGCACGGTGAGTCTAAGGCGAAGGCTGCCATTATACGTGAAAAAGGTACAAACGGTGAGCGTGAGATGGCTTACTCACTCTACCTTGCCGGCTTTGATGTGAAAGATGTCCATATGACCGACTTGGCATCAGGGCGTGAGACTCTTGAAGATGTGAATATGATAGTATTCTGCGGTGGTTTCTCTAACTCCGATGTTCTTGGCAGTGCCAAAGGCTGGGCTGGCGGTTTCCGCTATAATGAGAAGGCTAAGAAGGCTCTTGACAACTTCTATAAACGCCCCGATACACTAAGTCTTGGTATATGCAACGGTTGTCAGTTAATGGTTGAACTTAACCTTGTAAACCCGGAGCATAGCAAACGCACAAAGATGCTTCACAACAACTCACATAAATTTGAATCTGAGTTCATCGGGGTGGAGATACCAGAGAATAACTCTGTTATGTTCTCAACACTTAAAGGCAGCCGTCTTGGTATCTGGGTGGCTCACGGAGAGGGCAAGTTCTCTCTGCCTATGGGTAAGGATAAATATAATATTGTGGCTAAATACTGCTACAGCGGCTACCCTGCCAACCCTAATGGTTCTGACTTTGATGTTGCCGGTATATGTTCCGCTGACGGACGTCATCTTGCAATGATGCCACACCTTGAGCGTGCCATTTTCCCTTGGCAGTGGGCGTGCTACCCGGAAGAGAGAAATGATGAGATAACACCTTGGGTAGAGGCGTTTGTAAATGCAAGACGCTGGATAGAAAACAAATTTTTCCTTTGACTATGTTGTTCAACTTATTCACAACCTTCTTCAAAATCGGTCTCTTCACCTTTGGTGGCGGGTATGCGATGATTCCGATGATTGAGAGGGATGTTGTGGATAACAACAAGTGGCTTACTAAAGAGGAGTTCATTGAGATGCTTGCCATAGTGCAGTCTCTGCCCGGACCAATCTCAGTAAACACCGCCCTTTTCATAGGTTACAGGGTAAAAGGTTTCAGTGGAGCGTTGATGTCTGTGCTTGGCATAATAATACCGTCATTTCTAATAATTCTTCTTATTGCAATGGCCTTCACTGATTTAATCAAAGACCCTACTGTTGAGAAGATTTTCAAAGGAGTACGCCCAGCCGTGGTGGCTTTAATTGCGGCACCCATTGTAAATATGTACAAAATAGCCGGAGTTACGCTTAAAAACCTGTGGATTCCGCTCATTGCTGTGGTTCTGATAGGTTTCTTAGGGGTCTCACCAATATGGATAATAATAGGAGTGGCTTTGCTGAGCATAGGCTATAATCTGTGGTTTCCGAATTAATGTTATACCTGCAACTCTTCATAACATTTTTTAAGATAGGACTCTTCGGGTTCGGGGGCGGCTATGCCATTGCGGCTCTTATTCAAGATGAGGTGGTTAATGTGAACCATTGGCTCTCTGTGGCTCAGTTCACAGACATTATGGCAATTTCACAGGCGACACCAGGTCCCATTGCCATAAACTGCGCCACATACGTGGGATATACCGCTACCGGGAGCATCTTAGGCTCAGCCCTTGCCACATTTGCGGTAATACTTCCGTCAATTATAATTGTGGGACTTATATCGGTCTTTTATGTAAAATTCAAGCAAAACAAGTATGTGGAATCAGCGATGACAGGCTTAAAACCGCTTGTAGTAGGTCTGCTTGCATCTGCCGCCATCTTGCTCTGCACAAAAGAAAATTTCATAGATATCTATAGTTATATAATATTTGGCATAACAGCGGTAGCCTCTGTGATGAAGGCAAATCCTATAATATTACTGTGTCTGTCTGGCATAGTAGGCATTTTAATATATTAGAAGACGTATGACCAACGAGGAAAAGATTCTTACACTGCTCTCGCAGCAGAAAATTAACGATGATGACAGAACTTTGCTACGACAGCTGGCACAAGAAGTAGACTGGGCCTATATATTAAGACTTGCATCATTTCATAAAATTGATAACTTCATATATAACAACGCCAGCACCAACAAAGTTCTTACCATATTTCCTGAAAAGGTTGCCACGCTTCTCAGAGCAAAATATTATAGAGTGGCTCTGCTGAACAAGAGTCTAAAAGAGTGTACTGAAAATATTGCATCGCTCTGCTATAGGAATAAGATAACACTTATAAAAGGGTCGGCACTACTCTATGACTTTTATGAGAACCTTGGCGCACGCTATATGGGCGATATAGACATAATGGTCAGGAAATCGGATCGTAAGGCCGTATGGGACTCTCTTCTAAAAGGTGGCTGGTGCAGTGATAACTGGCCTGGCTTCAAGTCAAAATATCACGAGATGCTCTCAGATGTGGAGTACAAGACCATGCACTACCTCTACACTGAAACTACAAACGGACGCTTCTTTGTGGATATACATTGGAAATTTTTCTGTGGAGAGAGTGATGAGGTCATTGCCGACGAGTCCTTTGCTACAGACCGCAAGATAGATGGAAACATCTATGTTCACTCAAATGAGATGCAGATTATCCACCTCTGCATGAACAACTACCTTGACTACAGCCAGAACGGTGTAATATTCATGCGTAATCTCTGTGATATAAATGAGTTTCTGCTGAACCGCCACATCAGATGGGACACGGTGGAGCAAATCTTAAAGAAGCAAAAAGAGAAGACAGTGCTAAAAGAAGCTGTAATTCTTGCTCTTAACTGCATATCATCACTATTCAACGCTAAGATACCAGTGCAGTACAGTCAGCAGATTTTAGGCGGTGATGACATCACACCAACAATGCTTTCTCAGTGTGGCATCGCCCATGTCAAGCTCACTTTCAAACAGTCACTCCATAAAAAATTCAAGACCCTTGGCACCACGCCAAGAGTCTTAGGATTCATATTCAAAAGTATCTTTCCAGACCGCTGCTGGCTGAAGGGAATGTTCAAAAAATCCACATTCCCCCTTGGAAGTTACTGGTTATACCTAATAAAGAGACATATACTTCACACAGTTGACCGTTTTGACTACTAATTGCCAAAGTATATCTTGAAACTGCCACCCACCTTTACCCATACTCCTGGCTGCTGTACGCCACCATAGTCATAGTATTGAGAATTAAGCATATTTGTGGCCTCTACATAAATATTGAAGCGTTCATCTTCATCCTGCCAATAGATTTTGCCGTCAAGCAGCCATACAGGATTATAGTTATGCACCACGCCTGACACATCAGAGTATGTACCCACACGGTCTCTATAGCAGAGATTCCAGCTTGCACTAAGTCCGCTGTATATACCATGCTCAACCGTAAACACAACCTTATGTTTCAAATAATCAAGAGCATATTTTGACATCAACTCGCCAGCATCCTTGTTCATCTGACAATATGAGTATGTGAGCTGTATGTTCTTAAGCCAGTAGCCACTTCTATAGCCCACCAGCAGTTCACCACCCCAGGCATCTATACGGGTGTGGTTCACACTGCGCCACTGCTCTTCGTCGGGGGTCTTCACCCAATCTATAATATCCTGTCCATATCTGTAATAAGCTGACAGTGAAGCGGTAAAACCATATCCGCTCCAAAAAGAGCCAATCTCAGCCGTAAGACTCCTCTCTGGCTTAAGTTCAGGATTTGCAATCTGCGTGGCGCTCTTATAGTACAAATCTGTAAAGGTAGGCAGACGCACAGCTCTGTTTATATTTGCATATACTTTACCATCTTTGTTAAATTTATATACAAAATCTCCCATAAATGAGAAGTTGTTCTTAAACATGGTGTTATAGTTACCTGAGGCTCCAACCACCATAGCAAAATCTCCAAAAACAAGAGACTGTTCGACAAAATAGTTAAGGTTCAGACGGTTTTTGCCGTATGTAAAAAAGGTGGTATCGTTAGCAAAGAAAACATGAACAGGAGTGTCAAGCTTATCACCTAACACGTTACTCAAAATATTCTCATTTCTCAACTCCACACCAAAATCAGTATGCCCATATTTAAAGTTAAAACGGCTCTTCAAATTTCCACCAAACACAGTGGTTGAGTGAAAATTATGATTTTTATACCACGATGGGAACTCCACTATACCTTCCCTGAAAAGTTCAAACCTGTCAAAATTTATTCTACCAAAAAGAGAACTGTAGATATGCCATGAACCTACTGTCCTATCCCAACTCAATGACGCCAAGGCAGTCTTTGTGGCTTCATACTGGTCAGGATATTTAAGAGAATAGAATGAGTTGCTACCAAAATTTTTTAATTGACCGCCTAACTGAAAATTCCATGTGCCACTCACGTCATCCTCACACATAACATTTGCATAAAGATTACCATACTTGTAATCAGTATTATTTACATAACCTGATGATTGGTTATAATCACCAGCAAAAACAGCACTCCAATCCTTTTTTTTCAACCTATAACGCAGATATGGGTTCACAAAACCAAACATACCAGTAGAGACTCCGGCTATCAGGCTGTTCTCCTTCTTTACGTTGGTAATAATGTTCACAGCACCACTGAAAGCCGTAAGGCCAAACGTAGATGATGAGATATTCTCCATAATATCTATTCTGTCAATTACACTAAGATTTAGAGGAATGTCCATATTAGCGTGTCCTGTACGTGGGTCTGTGATGTTCACGCCATTAAGAAGAATAAGAACCTGGTCAAATGTGCCACCTCTTATGGAGAGGTCTGCTTGTGCTCCACCGGTGCCTCTGGTTCTTAAATCCACACCTGGGAGGGAACTGATGACTTCATTAATGTTGTTTACTGGTAGCAACTGGATTTCAGCACCATCCACAGAGGAACCAACGCCAAATGTAGGGGCGGTTCGTGTCATCAAGGATGCCTCCACCACCGTTTCACTCAGTTCAACATTTTTAATACCATCATCCGCATCTACTGTAAGGTCCGAGCCAAATAGTGCGACTAATAACATAGCGGCTGTTTTTGAAACAGATCCACAAACACCAGATTTGCATAGCTGACGGTCAGCAATATAAGACGCTAAACGCCCTATAGTAACCTCTTTATGCAATGATCTGAACACCGAATAACCATTACGGCTGAAGCGGCGGAAGCGTAAAACGCATCGTTTTTTGTAATTTTTTTTCATAATTAAAACAACTTTAATAAAATCAGCTGCAAAGTTACCAAAAAATCATCACTAAGCACTACTACTTTAAACAATTATTTGTAAATTTGCAGCTTATAAGATTACTAATACTTAAATTATAAAAACAATCCAACATGGCGAAAGAAAAGAAATTCTTGACTTGTGATGGTAACCAGGCAGCCGCACATGTATCATACATGTTCTCTGAAGTAGCGGCTATCTACCCTATCACACCGTCATCTACAATGGCGGAGTACGTTGATGAATGGGCTGCAGCCGGACGTAAGAACATCTTCGGAGAGACAGTCCTAGTACAAGAAATGCAATCAGAAGCAGGTGCTGCGGGTGCGGTACACGGTTCACTACAAGCCGGTGCGCTGACAACAACATACACAGCATCACAAGGTTTGCTGCTTATGATTCCTAATATGTATAAGATTGCAGGTGAACTTCTGCCTTGCGTTTTCCACGTATCAGCACGTACACTTGCATCTCACGCACTCTGTATTTTCGGTGACCATCAGGACGTTATGGCTTGCCGTCAGACAGGTTTCGCTATGCTATGTGAAGGTTCTGTACAAGAGGTTATGGACCTTGCCGGTGTGGCACACCTCTCTACAATAAAATCAAGAGTGCCATTTGTAAACTTCTTTGACGGATTCCGCACATCACACGAGATTCAGAAGATTGAGGCGCTTGACAATGATGATTTGGCTCCACTTATTGACCGTGAGGCTCTTGCTGAGTTCCGTGCAAGGGCACTTAACCCACAGAACCCTGTAATGCGTGGTATGGCAGAGAACCCAGATCACTTCTTCCAGCACAGGGAGGCTTCAAACCCTTATTACAATGCTGTTCCTGAGATAGTTGAGAACTATATGAAGGAAATATCAAAGATTACAGGCCGTGAGTATGGACTATTCAATTATTATGGTGCACCTGATGCTGACCGTGTTATAATTGCAATGGGTTCAATAACAGAGGCTATTCGTGAGACTATTGATTACCTTACAGAAAAGGGTGAGAAGGTAGGACTTATAGCAGTTCACCTTTATCGTCCGTTCTCTGCAAAGCACTTCCTTGCCGCTCTTCCAAAAACAGCAAAGCGTATTGCTGTGCTTGACCGTACAAAAGAGCCTGGAGCAAACGGAGAGCCTATGTACCTTGATGTTAAGGATATTCTTTACGGAACAGAGAACGCTCCACTTGTAGTTGGTGGTCGTTATGGTCTTGGTTCAAAAGATACAACTCCAGCCCAAATTCTTGCAGTTTATGAGAACCTTGCAATGAATGAGCCTAAAAATAATTTCTGCATAGGTGTGGTTGATGATGTTACATTTACATCACTACCTAAGAAAGAGGAGATTGCTCTTGGTGGTGCAGGTATGTTTGAGGCTAAGTTCTACGGACTTGGCGCTGACGGTACCGTAGGTGCTAACAAGAACTCTGTTAAGATTATTGGTGACAACACAAATAAGCACTGTCAGGCATACTTCTCTTATGACTCGAAGAAGTCAGGAGGTTTCACCTGCTCTCACTTGCGTTTTGGTGACTCACCTATCCGCAGCACTTATTTGGTTAACACACCTAACTTTGTGGCTTGTCACGTACAGGCATACCTTAAGATGTATGATGTTACACGTGGTCTGCAAAAGAACGGAACATTCCTTCTGAACACAGTTTGGGACGGTGACACACTTGCAGCAAATCTACCAAACAAGGTTAAACGCTACTTTGCTCAAAACAACATAACTGTTTACTACATTAACGCCACTCAGATTGCACAGGAGATTGGTCTTGGTAACCGTACCAATACAATTCTTCAATCTGCATTCTTCCGTATCGCAGGCGTTATTCCAGTAGAACTTGCAGTTGAGCAGATGAAGAAGTTTATTGTCAAGTCATACGGCAAGAAAGGTCAGGACGTAGTTGATAAGAACAATGCTGCGGTTGACCGTGGCGGTGAGTACAAACAACTTACAGTTGACCCTGCTTGGGCTAACCTTGCCGATGATGCCGCAGAGGCAAACAATGATTCAACATTTGTTAAGGAGATTGTACGTCCAATCAACGCACAAGACGGAGACCTTCTGAAAGTATCAGCATTCAAGGGAATTGAGGACGGCACCTGGCAACCAGGCACAGCAGCCTGTGAGAAACGTGGTGTAGCCGCATTTGTTCCTGTTTGGAATGCAGATAACTGTATTCAATGTAACAAGTGTGCGTTTGTATGTCCTCACGCTTGCATACGTCCGTTTGTTCTTGATGACAAAGAGGCTGCCGGTCTGAATGCAACTATGATTGAGATGAAGGCTCCTGCCGCAATGAAGGGAATGAAGTTCCGTATGCAGGTAGGCGTTATGGACTGTCTTGGCTGCGGTAACTGCGTTGACGTATGTCCGGGTAATCCAAAACTTGGTGGTCCCGCTCTTAAGATGGTTCCTCTTGAGGGACAACTCTCAGAAGCTGCAAATTGGGATTACTGCGTAGCCAATGTCAAGACAAAGCAAGACCTTGTTGACATTGCATCTAACCCAAAGAACTCTCAATTCGCTACTCCACTCTTTGAGTTCTCAGGAGCCTGCTCAGGTTGCGGTGAGACTCCATATCTGAAACTTATCTCCCAACTATTCGGAGACCGTGAGATTATCTCCAACGCCACAGGTTGTTCTTCAATCTATTCAGGTTCAGTTCCTTCAACTCCATACACAAAGAATGAGAAGGGTCAGGGACCTGCTTGGGCTAACTCTCTGTTTGAGGATTTCTGTGAGTATGGTCTTGGTATGCAACTTGCAAATGAAAAGATGCAGGCTCGCCTTGTAAAGATTATGACAGAGGCTCAAGATTGTCCTAAGTGCACAGATGAGATGAAGGCTCTGTACCGTGATTGGATAGAGAATCACAATGATGCAGCCAAGTCAAAAGAACTTGCAGAGAAGATTATTCCTGCATGCAAGGCTTGCGGTTGTGACTATAGCAAACAAATCCTTGAACTTAGCGGATACCTTGTAAAACGCAGTCAATGGATTGTTGGTGGTGACGGTGCTTCATACGATATAGGTTACGGCGGTCTTGACCACGTAATTGCATCTGGTAAGAATGTCAACATACTTGTTCTTGACACAGAGGTTTACTCTAATACAGGTGGTCAGGCTTCAAAGGCTACACCTCTTGGTGCTATAGCCAAATTCGCCGCTGCTGGTAAGAGAGTACGTAAGAAAGACCTTGGTATGATTGCCACCACATACGGTTATGTATATGTAGCACAAATTGCAATGGGTGCAGACCAGGCTCAATGTCTGAAGGCAATACGTGAGGCAGAGGCATACGATGGCCCATCTATAATCATTGCATACGCTCCGTGTATCAACCACGGTCTTAAGAAGGGTATGGGCAAGGCACAAGCCGAAGAGGCTGCGGCAGTTGCATGCGGCTATTGGCACTTGTGGCGTTTCAACCCTGCGCTTGAGGCTGAAGGCAAGAACCCATTCACACTTGATAGCAAGGAGCCTAATTGGGAAGGCTTCAAAGAGTTCTTGAAGGGAGAGGTTCGTTACGCATCAGTAATGAAACAATACCCTGCAGAGGCAGAGGAACTGTTCCAGGCTGCTGAAGATAATGCTAAATGGCGTTATAACAGCTATCTGAGAATGCAGAATATGCAATACTAAACTGCAATTCAATAAAGAGAAAAAGGCATTCCAATGAATGCCTTTTTTTTGTATATTTGCACCTTAAAATTTGGAATATGGTTTACAATAATATTGTTGATTTAATTGGAAATACTCCTCTACTTAGTTTGAAGGAGACAACCGGTTTTGAAATATACGCTAAAGCGGAGTTTCTTAATCCTGGTGGCAGTATAAAAGACCGTCCAGCCCTGAATATGATTCTTGCGGCTGAGAATGACGGCTTACTGAAACCTGGAATGACCATTGTGGAGCCTACATCGGGGAATACAGGCATAGGACTTGCTTTAGTAGGCGTTCGCAGAGGCTACAAGGTTATTATTGTAATGCCTGAGAATATGAGTGAGGAGCGCAAGAAAATTATAAAATGTTTAGGTGCGGAATTAGTTCTGACACCTGCCAACAAGAGCATTGACGGAAGTGTTAAGGAGGCTGAACGCATTGTATATGAACTAGGTAAGAATGGATTTATGCCACAGCAATTCATTAATAAAAATAATCCATTAATCCACTATAAGACTACAGCAGTTGAGATGGTTGAGCAAATTGGCAAACCTATTGACATATTTGTCTCAGGTTTGGGCAGTGGCGGCACTCTGCAAGGTATTGGAATGTACTTGAAAGAGAAAAACCCAGACACAATGGTTGTTGCTGTTGAACCTAAAGATGTTTCAGCACTTCTTGGCGATGAGCCGGGGCTTCATCAGATTCAAGGCATCGGGGACGGCTTCATTCCTGAGATTCTTAATACAAAGATGATTAGTGAGGTGGTTACCGTATCTGATGAAGACGCCATCAACACAACCCGTGACCTTGCCCGTGTGCAGGGAATTATGTGCGGTACATCTTCAGGCGCCAATATTTGGGCAGCCATTCAAATGGCAAAAAAATACGGTCCGGACAAAACTATAATCACTGTTCTTCCAGACCGTATGGAGCGCTATTTCTCTACAGGTTTGCTTGATTAAAAACCTGTCTTATTATGTTTACTGCAGAATCTTAAGGGTGGTTCCGTCTGACATTTCAGCAAGTTTGACACCCTTATAATCATCTGTAACAATTACACCGATAAGATTTCTATATCGTAGAACATACGCCTGAGCCTTAGTTTCAGGAGCGGATGTCTTAAGCGGAGACACATCTAATTTTATGGTATCATCATTAATAACAGTCAATGTAACCATAACATTGTCTCCTAAGTTAAGACCTGCGGCAATAGTCAGATTCTCATCTCCTGCAGGATACCAATCCTGCTTAATAAGATTACTTCCACTATAAACATTCAAGCCGGAACCATTACCCCATATATTTTGAAGAGTAAAGATGCCGTCACCTTTTGATTCCATATTTTGAGTTGTCCACTCTCCACCATTCCAATCAGACTTAACCTGCCACTCAGTATATTCAGTATATTTATACTCTATATCACCCTTACGTTCCGCAGTAGCACTACCCTCTCCTTTGCTTGGGTCTAATGTGAAAGTTACGGTATACGAGCCATCTTGCGTAATTATTAACTTATAGTTGGAATCATCTGCCGGAATCCTTATTTTCCAATCTCCGTTGGCGGCAAACTTATACTCATATCCTGAACCAGCCTCTTTTGACTTAAGATTTACATTCTCTTTAATCAACTTATATGTACCATCACTCTGTTTTGTCATCTTATTTGCATCAGCGGTGACATCCCACTCATAACCAGTAAGCATTGACTCTCCAACCACTCTCCAAACCTGCTCATCTGCAAACTCAGCATATAGCATATCATTCTCCGGCTCCAACTTCATATATAAATCATATTCACCAGTCTGTGCAACCACGTATGCTCCGTCATTAACAGTTATACCTGTTTCACCCTCTATGCCTCCAACCCACGATACCTCCTTAGTTATATTGTACATTTTAAATGTCTGACCTGCCGTTAATGAAACATTCAGCACCTCCCATTGAGCGGAATACCCTTCCGGATTGAAATTAGACCTGATACCTTGAATCGCATTATCAGAACCTATTATTAAACCAAACTCCTCAGGAGTGGTTTTCCAACCGAAGACTTTAACATCAATCACACCATCTTCATCAGGTTCAACTTTAATATCTCCATTTGGGGCGGCATTTGTGCCATCAAATGATGCGTTCCAAGAAAATTGGTAGCCCCAACCTATCTCTGTGGCATCAGGGAAATTAATAGTAAAGTGGCTGTCATCAACCTTATTCATAAGCACCCACTTATTATCTGACATAGTCCCATTGAAATAACACTGTGGCGTAACCTTGTCATCCGGTGTCTCTACATTAACAGTAACACCAGCAGCATACACACAACTTGCAGCAAACAAGCCGAGCAGCATTAAATATAGATGTAAAAAGTCTTTGCGTAATATATTCCTCATAGACATCGCAATTATTATAATTTCATTCTGCAATTATAATAAAATTTACTCTAAAATACAAGGAAATTAATTAAAGAACTCTCACTTCGTGCATTATCGGCTACACTCGGCATAGAAAATGAATTTTCTCTGCTCTCGTTTGCACGATAATTCGCTACGCTCGAGATGACGATATAAACAAGGTGGTGGCATAGCCGACATTTTCGGGAAACCGCGAAGCGTAGGGGTCCGGGGATACGCCCCGGTAAACAAGGTGGCGGCATAGCCGACATTTTCAAGAGACAAAAAAAGAGACCGCAAAACTTTATGTTCTACGGTCTCTTGAAAATGGCGGCTACCTACTCTCCCACGGGTGTGCAGTACCATCGGCGCTACCGGGCTTAACTTCTCTGTTCGGAATGGGAAGAGGTGGAACCCCGGCGCTATAACCACCTGAGTGTATCTCAATGTTTATTTAAACAAACCAAAAACTTCACACAAGAAAGAGACATTTCAAAAGAAGGCTCGGGCTATTAGTACCGCTCGGCTTTGCCATCTCTGACTTTACACCTGCGGCCTATCGACGTCGTCGTCTTCGACGGCCCTCAAACGAGATCTTATCTTGAGGTTGGCTTCGCGCTTAGATGCTTTCA
>JAZLIE010000095.1:0-33630 GCA_045617165.1 Candidatus Enterocola sp.
TCAGATAATTGCAACTAAGTCTCACAGTTTATCGTTGGCTATTAGCTATATTCTACATATAAGTTTCTAATAGTATTAAATTTTGTTTGTGCGGCACGCCCCAACTTCCAAGTGGGCGTGTTGTTGTTTTTTTATTGCAAATTTATTTGCATTTTTTGGAAAAGTGTTATAGATTTGCAGAAAATATATTGGAAAAGTGTATAAAAATGCTTGGAAATATATTGGAAAAATGTAAATTCAGTAGTTATGATAAATAGAGCACTTGATAAATACATTGAGAATCACTTTGCTACAAGCAATTCTGCCCTATTGTTAAAAGGTGCGAGACAAACAGGTAAGACATACGCTATACGCAAATATGCCCAAAAGTACAATATGAACCTTATAGAAATTAATTTTTATGAGGATAAAGATGCCAGAACATTGTTTGATGGTGCAAATAGTGCAAAAGAGGTATTGTTACGAATATCTGCACATACACATAAGAAAACATCATTGCCTGATACTCTTATATTTTTTGATGAGGTGCAAAAATGTCCGAATATTATTACTTGGATAAAATTTCTTGTAGATGAGGGGAGTTGTAAGTATGCGCTTAGTGGTAGTCTGCTTGGAATAGAGCTGGAGAATATAGAGAGTGTTCCCGTTGGCTATATGGCAGTTAAGGAAGTTTTTCCACTTGATATGGAAGAGTTTGCACGGTGTGTCGGCATATCAAATGAGGTTATTGAGTCTATAGAAATGGCATATAAGAATAGGGTGCCTGTAGATGACATTGTTCATAAATCTATGCTGAAAGTGGTAAGGCTGTATATGATTGTAGGAGGTATGCCTGCTGTAGTGCAATCATACATAGACACGAATGACCTTAATGTAGTGGAGGAAAAACAGTATGAAATACTGGAGTTGTACAAGATGGATATAAGCAAATATGACCCTGACAATAGGCTTGCGATAAATGAGATATTTAATCAGATTCCATCTGAATTAAATGCTAAAAACAAACGTTTTGTACTCAAAAATTTAAATGAGCATGCACGGTTTCTTAAATATCAGGAAGGATTTGTGTGGCTTAAAAATGCAGGAGTGGCAATACCAACACTAAATGTTACTGAACCACGTATGCCATTAAAACTGAATGAACAGCGTAATTTGTTCAAATTGTTTCAGAATGATGTTGGATTGCTTGCTTGTCAGTACGCATCGGGGATACAATTAAAATTGCTTAAAGATGAGACGACAATTAACTATGGTGCCATATATGAAAATTTGGTGGCACAGGAGTTGATGTGTCATGGATTTGGAGGCGATGACCATAGCCTATATTATTTTAATAGCAAAAAACAGGGGGAGTTGGATTTTGTTATATCACAAGGTGAAAGTGTGATACCTATAGAAGTTAAATCGGGGAAGGATTACAATAGGCATAATGCTATTGCAAATATTATGGACAATGATGAATATGGCATTAGGTCTGCCTATATTTTCTGTAACTCTAATGTGGAAATAAAGGATAAAAAGATTTATATGCCTATTTATATGCTGATGTTTATTAGGAAACGCCCTTATGTGGATAAACAAATATACAAGTTGCCTTTGATGAAATAAATTTTTTTAGTAAATTCGCACTCGTAAACTAGCACTATAGTATGTCAGAGGCAAAGAGTAAAAATACTGATAAAAAAATATGCATAATGGGTGGTGGTAGTTGGGCTACAGCACTTGCAAAGATGTCGATGACGGGTGATAAGCATATAAATTGGTATATGCGTCGTCTGGAGCAGATAGAGCAGTTTATTGAGATTGGCTCCAATCCTTCCTACCTTACAGGGGTGCAGTTTGATGTCAAGAAGATAAAATTCTACTCAGATATAAACAGGGCTATTCGGTACTCTGATGTGCTTGTGTTTGCTATGCCGTCGCCTTTCTTGAAGGCTCACCTGGCAAAAGTCAAGACTTCTATAAAAGATAAGTTTATAATTACAGCCATAAAAGGTATAGTACCTGATGAGAATATGATTGTGACAGACTATTTTCAGAAGTACTTTGATGTAAGTATAAACAATATGGGTGTAATAGCAGGTCCTTGTCATGCTGAGGAGGTTGCGTTGGAGAGGCTCTCATACCTTACGGTTGCAAGTCATAACCAGGAGTTGGCTAAGTGGTTTGCCGATAGAATTTCAAACCCATATCTGAAGACATACGTTGGCAGGGATGTAAGGGGAATGGAGTACGCATCGGTGCTGAAGAATGTATATGCCATAGCGGCGGGAATTTGTCACGGACTGAAGTATGGTGATAACTTTCAGGCTATTCTTGTCTCAAACTCAATAAGGGAGATGAGCCGTTTTGTTGATGAGGTGGCTCCTGACAAGGAGCGTAATATTGGTGACGCCGCCTATCTTGGTGACCTTTTGGTAACCGCTTACTCAAAGTTCAGCCGTAACCGTATGTTTGGTACAATGATTGGCAAGGGTTACTCTGTAAAATCATCGCAACTTGAGATGGAGATGATTGCTGAGGGCTATTACGGCACC
This sequence comes from Candidatus Enterocola sp., assembly GCA_045617165.1. GTDB lineage: Bacteria > Bacteroidota > Bacteroidia > Bacteroidales > Paludibacteraceae > Enterocola. The sequence continues at coordinate 2,538 of JAZLIE010000095.1, forward strand.
AAATGCATACATGAGATTAATGAACGCTATAATGTGGATATGCCTATCCTGGAGGCGTGCTATAACATACTTTATGAACGCATATCACCTAATATAGAGATTAAGGTGCTGACGGAGAAACTTAATTAATGGAGAATCGGTGAACTGGTGAATCGGTGAATCGGTTTTTCGATTCCACGATTAACCGATTCCACGATTAACCGAATTTATAAAATTATGGAAGATATTAAACTATCAATCAAAAGTTGCTTGGACTTTGTGTCTGAGAGTAAGGTAATGGGCTATGAAGCCCAAGTTAGAAAATGTGCCGAGACACTTGAAAACGGCACGGGTAAGGGTAATGACTTTTTGGGTTGGCTGCATCTGCCGTCATCTATAACCAAGGAGTTTCTTGCTGATGTTAAGGAGACTGCCGCTTATCTGCGTGCAAACTGTGACGTGGTGGTGGTTGCCGGCATCGGTGGTAGTTATTTGGGCGCGAAGGCTGTTATTGACGCCCTTTCAAACAGTTTCTCTTGGCTATACGCCAAAAAGCCTGTTATTGTTTTTGCTGGTAATAATATAGGTGAGGACTATTTGGCTGAACTTACAGAGTATCTCTCTGACAAGAAGTTCGGTATCATAAATATCTCTAAATCAGGCACTACTACTGAGACTGCTCTTGCTTTCCGCTTGCTTAAGACTCAACTTGAGAAGCAAATGGGCAAGGCTGAGGCTTGCAAGCGTATTGTTGCCATTACAGATAAGGCTAAGGGTGCTCTGCGTGCTCTCTCTACAAAGGAGGGTTATAAGACATACGTTATCCCCGATAATGTAGGAGGACGTTTCTCTGTTCTTACTCCTGTTGGTCTGCTTCCTATTGCTGTTGCAGGTCTTGATATTGACGCTCTTGTTGAGGGTGCTCAGCGTATGGAGAAGGTTTGCGGTCTTGAGACTCCGTTTGCAGAGAATCCTGCCGCTGTTTATGCTGCTACCCGCAATGAACTATATCGTGGTGGTAAAAAGATAGAGATTCTTGCTAATTTCCAACCTAAACTTCACTTTATGGCGGAGTGGTGGAAACAACTTTACGGAGAGAGCGAGGGTAAGGAGAATAAGGGTATTTTCAATGCCTCTGTTGATTTCACAACGGACCTTCACTCTATGGGTCAATGGATTCAAGAGGGCGAGCGTTCAATTTTTGAGACTGTAATCTCTGTTAAGAAGGCTAACAGGAAACTTGAGGTTCCTATGGATGCCGAGAATCTTGACGGACTTAACTTCCTTGCTGGCAAGCGCGTTGATGATGTAAACAAGATGGCTGAACTTGGTACACGCCTTGCTCACGTTGATGGCGGTGTTCCAAACATTCTTATTGAGATGCCTGAACTTAACGCATACTACATTGGTGAGTTAATCTACTTCTTTGAGATAGCATGTGGCATAAGCGGTTATCTGCTTGATGTAAATCCATTCAACCAACCGGGCGTTGAGGCTTACAAGAAGAATATGTTCGCCCTGCTTAACAAACCAGGCTACGAGGCTGAGTCCAAAGCCATTCAGGCAAGACTGAAATAGGGTCAAGGGACAAGGAACAATGGACAAACTTTTTTAGTTTCAATGCACTACCTTTACTCCTCCCGTTGGTCGTCGTGAAGATAGGCTGCATTGAAACAAACAAGTAAAATGTTCCATTTTACTTGTAAAAAAAATATTGGGAAAGTGTTTGAAAGTAAACTTTCAACTCTTTTCCCAAATTTTTTATAAAAAAGTTTGATTTTTCTTTGTTTGTATTAAAATTTGCACTATCTTTGTCATCGCATTTGAGAGGGGCGTTTAGCTCAGCTGGTTTAGAGCATCTGCCTTACAAGCAGAGGGTCGGCGGTTCGAATCCGTCAACGCCCACTACTGACAAATTGAAGCATCTGCGTTGCAGATGCTTTTTTTGTGTTTGCACATAGACAAGGGAGCTTGCTCACTTGGATATGGGCGGACACAAAAAAGAGCATAGTGGCGTAGCCACATGCTTCAATTTGCATGGGCGTAGACGGTTCACTGAGCGAAGCGAAGTAATCCGTCAACGCCCCACTATTTACGTCAAAAATCTGTGAAAGTCACAAAAAAATGACATAAAACTTGCATAATTCAAAAGAAACCACTACTTTTACGTCAGAAATCTGTGAAAGTCACAAAAAAATGACATAAAACTATGGTTTTTGAGAGAAAATCCTATTTACAGCAACTTATTGACAGCCGTGGTAACGGCATGGTCAAAATAGTCACCGGCATTCGTCGTTGTGGCAAGTCGTATCTTTTGTGCAACTTATTTCATGCATGGTTAATCAAATATGGTGTAGCAGAAGACCATATCATTCAATTGGGTTTGGACACTAGGAAAAACAAGGCACTCCTTAATCCAGACAAGTTAATAGAGTTTGTAGAAGGTAAAATTGTTAATGATGGTGCTATTACCTATGTTATATTAGATGAAATACAATTGGTTGATGATTTTGTGGGAGTAATACTTTCCTTTATGCAGATGCCTAATGTAGATGTTTACGTGTCGGGGAGCAATAGTAAGTTTTTAAGTAGTGAAGTCGCCACCGAGTTTCGTGGCAGAGGTAAAGAAATACGTGTACATCCACTCTCTTTTGCAGAATATTTTGAAGCCGTTGGTGGCGACAGAGACAAAGCGTTGGATACTTATTATAAATATGGAGGGTTGCCACAGGTTGCACAAATGGATGACGAGCGTGAGAAACGTGAGTATCTTCTAAACATCTATGAAACAGTATATCTCCGCGATGTGATTGACCGTAATCATCTCCGCAATCCGGAAGGTCTGCGTCAACTGATACAAGTGTTAGCGTCAAGTATTAGTTGCAGTAGTAATCCACAGCGTATATCAAAGACATTCAAATCTGAACGTGGATTGACAATAGCACCAAGGACCATTGATTCCTATTTGCGTTTTTTGCAAGATGCTTTTATTGTGTCTGAAGCACAACGCTACGATGTAAAAGGCAGGAAGTATATAGGTTCAGAGAGCAAATATTTCTTTGAAGATATGGGATTGCGTAATGCTATTCTGAATTTCAGGCAAATAGAAGATACTCACATTATGGAAAATGTCATCTACAATGAATTGCGTGTTAGACGTTACTCAGTAGATGTGGGTATGGTTGAAATTTGGAGAACTAAAGAAAACGGGGATAAGGAACGTATTAAATTAGAAATAGATTTTGTGGTTAATATCATTCCTGAAAAGGTCTATATACAATCAGCGCTAACTCTATCATCTATAGAGAAGAAAAATCAGGAGTTACGCTCTTTATTGAATGTTCAAGATAATTTCCGGAAAATGGTGGTTGTTGCAAATGGTCTTATTTCTGCTGTAAATGAAGATGGAATACAGATAAAGACCTTATTTGATTTCTTACTAAATCCAGATAGTGTTATATAAGTATTGTTAATAAAAAGCGAGTGAGAAAAATGACATAAGAAGCATCAAAAGCACTATCTTTGAACCCTGAATGCAAGTATCACTCAGCGGACATTACGGATATGGAAGGTTGCTTAGGACGGCGGTTCCTTCAATAGTGACAATGCTCTTCACATCTGTGTACAGTATTGTTGACGGGTTCTTTGTCTCCAACTACGCCGGAGCCACCGCATTTTCAGCCATTAATATGGCGTACCCGTTCCTTATGCTCATAAGTTCATTGGGTATGATGTTCGGCACGGGTGGCAGTGCGCTGGTCTCAAAGTCTATGGGGGAGGGGCACATAAAGCGTGCCAATGAGATTTTCAGCCGTATAATACGTGCCGCAGCCATATCAGGAATACTTTTCTCTGTTGTTTTATTCATTATTTTCCCCTACATTATAGAAAACAGCGGCGCCACAGGCGATTTTGCCACACAAACCATCATCTATGGCAGAATATGCCTTGTTGGTATTCCCCCGATGATTCTTACAATAGCATTCCACTCACTCTATATGACTGCGGAGAAGCCGCTCTTAGGCACTCTGGTCACAGCAATAAGCGGAGTGTTGAACATAGGGCTTGACGCTCTCTTTATAATAGGTTTTGGCTGGGGTGTGAAGGGAGCCGCCATAGCAACGGTCATAGCCCAGATGGCAGCGGCAATATTCCCACTGATATATTTCTCATCGGGGAGTAATAAGTCAGCATTGCGTCTGGTGCATCCGAACATAAGTTACCGATATGTGCTCAAGGCTTGCACAAACGGGCTTTCAGAGTATGTAGGTAACATAGCACTTAGCGTGGTGAGCATCTGCTATAACTACCAATTGATAAGGCTCATAGGGCAGGAAGGCGTGGCGGCATACGGCATATTGCTCTATATAGGCTTCATATTCGCCGCAATTATAATAGGCTATAATTTAACCGTTACCCCGATAATAGGTTACAATTATGGTGCAGATGACAAGGTGGAGTTGCGTAGCCTGCTTAAACACAGCCTCATAATAATCGGGGTTATGGGATTTATACAAACGGTTATTTCAGAAGTTGCAAGTGAGCCGTTGGCACGGATTTTTGTGGGCTATGACGCAGACCTTACCGCCCTGACCGCACACGCCATACGCCTATATATGATAAGTTTTATGATATGCGGAATAAATATGTTTGTATCAGCGTGGTTCACAGGACTTAATAATGGAGTAGCATCGGCTGTGGCGGCATTCTCACGCACACTTGTGTTTGAACTTGGCTGCGTATTCCTGTTGCCGCTCATATTTGGTGTGGACGGAATCTGGGTGGCGGTGGACTTTGCAGACCTCTTTGCCCTGATATTCTCAATTGGTCTGCTTTTGGGATACAGAAAAAGGTACGGGTATTGATTTATTTCTGGTATATATCTTTCAGACCTCGTCCGTAGCCGTCAACATCAAAGCCGTTACCCACGATAAAGCCCCCTGAGATATTGAAACCCACATAATCTGCCTTAATATCATACTTCACATTGCCAGGTTTGTTTACAAGTACCGCTATGCGGCAACTTGCGGCGCCAAGTTCAAGTGCTAAGCGTTTAGCCTCAAACATTGTGTGACCTGAGTCTATAAGGTCTTCAATTATAACTATATCTTTCCCTTTTACGTCAGCGTCAAGAGGAATTGAGAAGTTAAGTTGTTCATTTCTGCTTGTGCCATCGTAGGAACTGCACTTTATAAAGGAGATATAGGCGTCAGAGTCCATCGCCCGCATAAGGTCGGCTGTAAAGATGGCGGCACCTGAAAGCATACAGACAAACAGAGGCTTCTTGTTCTCATAGTCGGCTTTAATCTCATCTGCCAACTCTTTCACACGTTTTTTTATTTGAGAAGCGGATATTATTTTGTGATAACGCTCCCCGTTAAAGACAACTGTTTTCATATTAGCCGCTATTACAAGGTCTCTATGTTTATGAGTGTGTTCTTTGCGTAATTAACGCCTGTCACCGTGGCTATCAATACGCCTTCCTGATTGGTGACTTTTATTATACAAAATGGTAATTTGGGGTGGGCGGAGGTTATCTCAGCCGTGGCGGTGAGCGTGTCGCCAAGACGTGCCCCTTTATGGTATGTTATGTTGCAACTTATCGCCACATTCAAGTTCCCCGATGAGTTGCAGATGGCGGCCTGCGCAAGGTCTGCGAGAGTGAAGATGGCTCCGCCCTGGCACATTCCACCTGCGTTAAGGTGGCGTTTCTCCACAGTCATCGTGGCAATGGCAACGCCATTTTTCACGCTGGTGACCTGTATGCCGTTCTCAGCAGCCATTCTGTCACCACTATTCAGAAATTCCTCAATTGTCATTGTTGTAATAATTCAAAACGTAAAGATAGTGCTAAGTGGGGTAAAATCAAAATTTTTTGTACCTTTACACCTCACAATAAAAATATGAGAAAATATTTAATTGTCATAACACTATTGTTGATGTCGTTAGCCACGATGTCTCAACTTTCAATACCAGGAACAGGTGGAATAGGGCTGATTGAACAACCAGAGCCTCAGAACCCGGTAACTTGGAGTGCCTATTTTGAGGTGGAGAATGAAACTCCTACGCTTGTTCTGACTGCGAATATTGAAGAAGGCTGGCATCTCTATTCTCAAAACCATAAAGGTACGGCTCTGCCACTTGTAATTAACCTGCAACCGTCAGAATGTTATAAACCGTTGAATGATAAGTTTTTAGAGGCTCCTGACCCTGAAGAGCATTATGATGAGTTCTTCAAGGAGACAGAACTCTACCACAGCGGCACAGTAACCTACAAAATGCCTATAAATGTTCTGACAGATACCGCATTTGTGGTTTTTGCCACCATTGACGGGCAAGCCTGCATTGACGGTGCGTGTGTGCCAGTGGAAGCCAATACGGAGTGGACAGTCCTATATGATAAAGGAGAAAGGAGAAAGGAGAAAGGAGAAATTGCCTCCCCTGGAGGGGAGGTTAGGAGGGGACCTTTTTCATTTTTCATTTCTCATTTCTCATTTAAAGAAATACTTGCGTATTTCTTCCTCGCCTTCCTCGGCGGCCTGTTAGGCATTCTGACCCCCTGTGTGTTCCCAATGATACCAATGACGGTCTCATACTTTATGAAGCACGGTGGCAGAAAGCAGGCACTCTTTTACGGTATATCAATTGTACTTATATATGTGGTGGTGGGAATAGTTCTGTCAGCCATATTCGGGCAGGGTTTTGCCAACGATATAAGCACACACTGGCTGCCCAATGTGCTGTTCACACTAATATTTATAGTGTTTGCCATATCACTTTTAGGCTATTTTGAGATTACGTTGCCAAGCAGTTGGGTAAATGGCTCTGCTAAGAATGAGGAGAGAGCCGGCTACATTGGCACATTCTTTATGGCGCTGACACTTGTGCTTGTCTCATTCTCCTGTACACTGCCTATAGCAGGTGCTGTAGCGTTAGGTGCGGCAGACGGTTCGTGGCTCAAGCCAATAGTGGGAATGCTTGGCTTCTCACTTGCCTTTGCGTTGCCTTTCACACTCTTCGCATTTTTCCCGCAGTGGCTTGACAAATTGCCGAAATCGGGCGGTTGGATGGGAGCCCTCAAGGTGACGCTTGCCGTTGTTGAACTTGCGTTCGCACTTAAATTCCTCAGCGTGGCAGACCAAGCGTATGATTGGGGCATACTTAATCGTGAACTCTTCATAATAATATGGGTGGCGCTATTCCTTGTCTTAGGTCTCTATTTCATAGGAGTCATACATTTCCCCGTAGATGACTACAAGGGCAAGCCGGGCAAGGGGCGCATAACAATGGCGGTTTTGAGCTTTGCCATCGTGGTATATCTCATACCTGGAATATGGGGTTCTCCGCTTAACGCCATATCGGGTTGGCTTCCCCCGATGAAGACTCAGACACTCTTCCTTGGTTCATCAAATACGGATATGCACAAGAACCTTGAGTGGCAGAATACCGCCGTTATGGACTACGATGTTGCGCTTGATTCGGCAAAAGTCACAGGCAAGCCCGTGCTTCTTATGTTCACCGGTCACGGTTGTGTGAACTGCCGTAAGATGGAGCAACTCTGCCTTGCCGATGACAGCGTAGCCGCAAGGCTGCAAAGAGATTTCATAATCTGTACTCTCTATGTTGATGACAAGGTTTCAAAGGCACCATCAGGTGAGATGCTTGGAGATAAAAACAAACGCATACAAAAGGAGTTGTTCCAACAAAACGCCCAGCCGTGCCACTACGTGCTTGCCCCTGACGGTACAGTCCTCAGCGGTCCTATGTTCTATGAAACCGAACCATCATCTTACATTAACTTTTTAACTTTATTAGCGGAATAACAATTTGTGCTTATATTCCCAACATCCACTTGTAGGCAGGTATTATGTGGATGGTTTTTCCATTTACGGTTATACTCTCTTCTGTAGAGTGTGTGATTATGTAAAGGTTATTACAATCCGTTGCCTTTGCCGCTTCCAATATACCATCTAATTCTCTTTTTCTTGTGTCAGCATCGGAGATGTCCCAACATACTTGTATCAACTCTTTTATAGAGTTTTCACTTTGGACAACAAAATCACACTCTTTGTTACCTTGGTAATAGAATATTTTTTCATTTGTCTTGTTTTTCCTTGCTAAATGTAACAATACGGAGTTCTCCAATAACTTGCCATTGTCATTGCTTTGGGGCAGTAATACGCATTGTCTCATACCATTATCAATAAAATAGTATTTTGACATTGTTCTCTGTTCTTCTGATAGGGAGTGTGTGTATTTAGGTATTTTAATAAACATAAAGCACTCACAAACATAATCAGCCCAATCATATAAATCATCCTTTGTAAGTTTCACGCCAAGAGAACGCATATCATTATAAATTGCATTTATTGACGTGGGTTTGGATATGTTATTCATTAGCCGCTTTATAAAATATCTTAACGCTTTGGTGTTTGATATGCTGTGCCTTTCTGCCAAATCTCTAAGTAGCATTGCGTTATAGTAACCTTGCAATCTCTTTTCCTTTATCTCTTTGGTTTCTGTCAATGCTATTTCAGGAAATGCACCGTCGCTGTTATATTGTTCCCACAATATTTTTAATTTGGCATTTTGTGATTCCGTAATACATTGTGTATCAAGATTATTAAATGCACAATATTCCTTAAAACTCAATGGGAATGTAGTGTATTCCAATCCCCATCCTCTGAGTTCTGTGGCTATTTCACTACTTAATAATTTTGCATTGCTACCACTTATGAATATATGAGGGCAATAGTTTTTGAATACCCTTATTATAAACAACTCCCAGTTCTTTATATTCTGAATTTCATCAAAGAACATTTGTACATTTTTTAATTCCGTTTCCGGGTACAACTCCCTGTAGGCGTCCAGCACATCTTCCAAATCAGATACTTGCATATCAAACAAACGCTCATCATCAAATCCTATCCATAATATGAGACTTTTGTCCAGACCTTTTTGAACCAAGGAATTTATGACCAATTTCATTTTTGAAGTTTTGCCACAACGTCTGACGCCAGGCACTGTTACTATAGAACCGCAGTTTATAGGCAGACTGTCTTCTCTTGATATTAAATTAAACGGAATCTCATTTTGTTTGTCAAGAATGATTTTTTTAAGAACTTCTTTGTACATATCCTTTTTATTTTTATGGTGCAAATTTTATTATTACGATGCAAATATAGTAATCTTTACTTAAAAAAAGGAAATATTTATATATTTTTTCATTTATTTAAGGGAAGTTGAATTTTTTTTTTCTGCTCTCGCTACTCCAAAATTTCAATTTTCAATTATTAATTGTATCTTTGTAGTTTGAAAAACAATTCACTTTATAATTACAATTAAATTATGGTATCTTACAAAGAATTAGGCCTTGTAAACACAAAAGAGATGTTTAAGGGCGCCATCAAAGGAGGTTATGCGGTTCCTGCATTCAACTTCAACAACATGGAACAGATGCAGGCTATTATTCAAGCGTGCGCTGAGGTTAAATCACCTGTTATTCTTCAAGTATCAAGCGGTGCTCGTAAGTATGCAAACCAAACATTGCTGCGTTATATGGCACAGGGTGCTGTTGAGTATGCAAAAGAGTTGGGCTGGGAGAAACCACAAATCTGCCTTCACCTTGACCATGGTAACAGCTTTGAACTATGCAAGAGTTGCGTAGATATGGGCTTCTCTTCAGTTATGATAGACGGTTCAGCACTTCCATACGAAGAGAACATTGCTCTTACAAAGAAAGTTGTTGAGTACGCTCACGCCCACGATGTAACAGTTGAGGGTGAACTTGGTGTTCTTGCAGGTGTTGAGGACGAGGTTTCAGCAGAGGCAAGCCACTATACACAACCATCAGAGGTTATTGACTTTACAAAACGTACAGGTGTTGATTCACTTGCTATCTCTATAGGTACTTCTCACGGTGCTAACAAATTTACACCAGAGCAGTGCACACGTGATGAGAACGGTATCCTCATACCACCTCCACTACGTTTTGATATTCTTAAGGAGATTGAGAAGCAACTTCCTGGATTCCCTATCGTACTTCACGGTTCTTCTTCAGTTCCACAAGAGTATGTCAAGATTATCAATGAGAACGGTGGCGCTCTTAAGGATTCTGTAGGTATTCCAGAGGAGCAACTGCGTCAGGCTTCCAAGTCTGCTGTTTGTAAGATTAATATTGACTCTGACGGTCGTCTTGCTATGACTGCCGCTGTACGTCAGTTCTTCAACGCAGAGCCTTCTAAGTTTGACCCACGTCAATATCTTGGTCCAGCCCGTGAGGAGCTTAAGAAACTCTATATGCACAAGTGTGTGGAGGTGTTAGGCAGTGCTGGCAAGGCATAATTTTGTTTCTTGTTGTTTATTTTGGACTTTGTGCTTCGGTCATTTACGCCAGTAAACTCCCTCATTCAAAGTCCAAACTAATTCAACAATAAAACAAAATGAATCACTTAGAAAAATTATCTCGTTGAAATTCCAATACGGTACTTCCTTCTCGTTGTTGAGAAGGAAGTTTTTTTATATTTTATCAAAATCGTTTGCATTTTCTGTTTGTATTTATTAAATTTGTATGCCTATAGTGCCATAATGGGGCATACTATGAATAAATCTATACGCAATACTATATGTAAGGTGCTGAGCATTATGCTGTTACTGCTATGCTCCGTGGCGGTGTGGGGGGTATAATTTCTCGGGTCAGACGATATATTTGACTCCAAATAATTCATATTGGAATCAGGCTGGTGCTTGGTATCAGATTTATTATTATGGTAGTAGCGGTAATGGCTGGCTTACTCTAAACCAGGGTCCTGAAAGTGATGTCTATTTTGCCACAATACCTGCCGGCAAAACTTATACAGGTATTATTTTCTTAAGAATGAAGCCGGGTGCTCACGCAAAGACATGGGATTATGAATCCACTGAAATCTGGAATAAGATTGAGGTTACAACAAATAGTGACAGCAAGAATAATTATAAAATCACAGGATGGAGTTCCGGGCAATGGATTGATCACGAATACGTTAAAAAGGGGATAAAAATCTTTTTTGACAACACAAAGACCAATTGGGGTGAGGTGTGGCTGACTGTAGTTGGTACACTTGATGTTAATAAGTGTAATGACGGTAATTATGTCTATTCCTATTATAACCAAAGTGCCACCATAGATAATTATAAAACTTATGCTGATAGTTGGTATAAGATGAAAAAATATTGTGGGAATATTTACTATTTGGAGTTACCTGAAGATTCATACAGAAGTTATTTCTCATTTGCAGATAAGGATATGTTTGGATATAATGAGGGTAAAGTATATGCTTCAAGTGTTGTGTTGCATTTTAAATGGGATGAGTCAAACCCGTGTATAACGCCTACTGTGCGTAAGGATTTTAACGAATCATGCCAAAGTTATGAATGGGAAGGATATTTAAAGGCTCTTCCTGACAAATCTGATATGAATGCAGACCCGTTAAGCACGTTAAAAGTAACTCCGTCTCAGGCAAATCCTGTGGTGCGTGGCTCAGAGGTTAAACTCTCTGTTGAGAATGATTCTCAGACTTGGAAATGGTATTCATCAACTAATGGAAAAAGATTGGACGGAATGCACCTCTTCAGCATCGGGGACGAAAAAAAACGCTCTTACGGTAACACCTGACCTTTCAACATACTATCAGGTGCGTGATGCCGATAATATTTGTAATGCGACATATCGTGTGGAGGTTGATATTGCCTGCCAAGGCTACAAGGAGACTCTGCTTAATGTTGATTTTGACACTGACGCATCGGGTAATTACTTTACATCAGAAAGCAGCCGAAGAGACGCCATCAATGCTAAAGGCGAGTATATAAATACCAATATTTATAGTTATTCAGGTGAGGGTAAGGAGATATTGGATGGTTTCTACACTATTCTTGCAAATCCTAAGTATGGTGGTTGCGGAATCCAACAGACATCTAAGGATTGTGCATCGTCATCTTGTCTGCAAAATGTAAGAAGCAGTTGCTCTGACGATGAGTATTGGTTCCTTGATATAAAAGACCATACACAACCCAATGGAAAGATTGGCGGTATGCTTATGGCTAACTGTAAGGAAAAAGGTGAAGTGATATTCTCATACTCAACAGGGAAACTTTGCGCCAAGAACCTATATATGACTTTCTCCGCTTGGTTCGCTAATGCCACAAAACCTAATGGCACTGAGAAACCTATTCCAATTAACGCCAAGATATTCATAAAGGATAAATACCAGACAGAAAATATCGCTCACATAAATATTGTAGATGTTCAGCCTGACGGCGAGTGGGTTAATGGAAAAACCGCATTCTTCTCTGGTGATAATGATGAACTTTACGTAGAGGTTGTCAACTATGGAGAGTCTGGTACGGGTAATGATATTCTTATTGATGACATTACTTTCACGCCTGCTCACCAGAAGTTAAATTCAACCCTTACACCAAAGTTGATTGTGGCGTTATTACTTCTATAACGGTTGTTCCTACGGGAATTGATGAGATTTTTAAGACTGCTCCGTTTTATTTATGGCAACGTTATAACTTTGAAACTGAAAAATGGGACAATATTCCAAATGACCCTACATCAGGTTCAGATTCTCACAAAGGCAGTGGATTTGACAAGAAAGTATATGAGTTTAATATTCTAAAGGAAGCGGATGGTCATAATCCCTTATTTAGAGTGATATTGGCAGGTACAGAGGCTGCCGCTAAAGATGTGGGTGCAGGGAATCCTCATCAATGTCCCGATTATGCTATGACTGATGACATTGAGGTGGATTGCAACTGTTTACCTCAAAATATAGCAAAAAGTTCGGGCAGTGATAATCAGTCTGTTTGTGAAGGAAATTCTATGAGTAATGTGGTGTATGCTGCAAGCGGAACCACAAAGGGTGCTGACGTAAAGAATTTGCCGGATGGCTTGTCTGCCACAAAAAACGGTAATAATGTAACCATTAGTGGAACTTTGCCAGTAATAGATAAAGACTCTATCTACACAATAAAGGTGTTTGCTGTTGACAATCCGGGTATCTCTTGTGAATCAGATACTTTGGAACTTAAAATAAATGCAAAGCAAAAACCTTCACTCGTACTGCTTGAGGGAGAGGAATATGGAGAAGCAGACCAGTCTGTTTGTAAGGAAGATGAGATTGTGGATATATACTATCAGTGGGGTGGCTCTGCGACAGGTGCGGCGGGGAGTCCTGCTAATAGTGGCATCACATATCAACCTATAGCGGCTGATAAGGAACTTAAAATATCAGGTACGCCGTCATCTACTTATACCTATACTGTAAGTACAACAGGGCAGAACTCTGTGTGTTCTCCTGCTAAGTTAAGTGGAACTTTGACTCTTCACCCTACACCACCTAAACCTGATGTAAAATATAAATTGAAATAGAAATAAAACAAATATTAACTAAAACACATTTATTATGAAAAAGAGAATTTTTACGTTGACGGCATTGCTTGCAAGTGCAGGCTTGCTTGTCTCAGCATTTGCTGATGAAGGTACGTTGGGAAATGAGCAGCAAGTGTGTCAGTCAACCACGTATGAGTATGACATTGATTCCCCTGAAACTGATGCCACATACGAATTTGACTTGTCTGGCGGTACCGCTGGGACTGATTATGTTAAGACAGACGGTACTAACAAGACCACAATTGAGTGGAAAACCGCAAATCTGACTGGGTGGACGCTCAAATCCCGTGAGACATCAGCAAAGGGTTGCGTTGGTGATTGGAAAACAACAATAGTGATGGTAAGCCCTAAACCTAAGGTTACACCATCACCTGCAACACTCTGTTCTGATGATTCACGCACAGATGCACGTGATGATATTTATGACACCGCTCTTCCTACAAAAGATGACAATAATGTTACGTTGGTTAAGTGGGATATTGCCATCAAGGGGGGTGGCTCTCTTCCTTCTGGTGTAACAGCGTCAGGTGCCACTATTCCTACCACAGGTGTTACAGATGCAGATTATCTGAAACCTATTCATTTTGAGAATACTAATTCAACCGCTCAAACTGTTGAACTTGAGATAACCCCATATTCAGCAAGTTGTGCTGGTGAGACATATACCCAACAAATTACAGTGCTTCCAAAGGTTAATGAACCTACGGTTAAATTCAAGTCACTTTAATAAATAATAGAAATAAAATAATAAATAGAATATTAACTTTTTAAATTTTAATCATTATGAAAAAGCAAGTATTGATCGCCACAATGCTTACCGCAGTGGCAATGTTTGCAGGCAGCGTTTATGCAGCCGATGCTACACACGGAGCGTGTGTATCAACTTCAGAAAACCCGTCAATAGGTTCTCCTATATCAGGGTCAACCTACGAATGGGGAATTGAGGGTGGAGATGGAAGTGAATACACTATTACACCAACAGTGGGAACCGCAGTAACTATTGAGTGGCTGAAGACAGGTGTGTTCACACTATGGTCTCAGGAGACAAGTGAACATAGTTGTATTGGTCCTAAAATGGAGATAGAGGTTACTGTAAGTTCTTTTACAGCATTAGACCCTACCGCTAACAATATCTGTTCTATTTTGGAGGACGGTACAGGAGGTGATGTGATTGGTGCTACCCTGCCTGTAGATGGTTGGTGCGGTGGAGTAGTAACTCAAACCATTGATAAATGGATTATTAACAGCATAGATAATGTAGATAAGGTTACTCCTGCCAGCACAAATGCACAAACTAGTGTGGGATTGACAGACAAGAATGCCATATTTAATGATAAATATACCAATGATAACCCTGATATTGTTGTATTGACGTATCATATAACTCCGTATGCAGATAGTGTTGAAGGTACACCATTTAAGGTTGAGGTTTCTGTATATCCGCAGGTTAAAAAACCTGTTATCAACTGGTAATAGTTCCATTTTAGTTATTTGAACTGTATCAGGATCATAGTACCCCGTTGTGTGGGTGTGCTACGCGTATTCCTTATATGGATAGCGTTAGCCATACCTATAACCCTCTTTGGCGCAGACTTAGTGCTGAAGACAGGGGAGGAACACACTTTCCGTTTGGGTACAGGGTCTGCTGAAGGCGAAAGGCATTACACTTGGTTTGTAGATGGTATAGACCAAGGGCTGGATGTGGATTCAATAACTCTAAGTTGGGACGAGCCCGGTCTTTACGCATTGTCGGCTATGTACAGCGTAAACGGCTGTGAGTCAGAGAAAGCCTATATAGAGATAGAGGTTGCGGGTGAGATAACGTGCCCTGATATCATACCTGCCAAGTTTTTTACGCCAAATGGCGATGGCGTAAATGACCTTTGGTGGATTGAGAATATTGAGTGCTATCCTAATGCCAAAATTGAGATATTTGACCGTCACAGCAGACGATTGGTATTCTTTACAGGAGAAGAGTTTATTAATCTGAGGGGTTGGGATGGCTACTATAACGGTCACCCAATGCCGTCTGATGACTATTGGTATTACATAAGAGACCTTGTACCACCTAATCCTCGCTCCGGACACTTCATATTGAAGCGTGGTGAACGCAAATAACGTAAAACCAAAAGAGGTTGATTCTTTGATAAGAACCAACCTCTTGCATTTTAATGTGATTTAAATGAAATCACAAATAACTTATCAGCAATTTACTCTTAGAATCTGAACGTAACTTTCTAATAGCCTTCTCCTTAATTTGACGTACACGCTCACGTGTAAGGTCACATTTGTCTCCGATCTCTTCAAGAGTCATCTCCTGGCAACCTATACCAAAGAAACATTTGATAATCTCCTTCTCTCTCTCATTAAGAGTGTTAAGGGCTCTGTCAATCTCTTTGGATAGAGATTCATTGATTAACTCCTTGTCTGCTACAGGGGAGTCATCGTTTGGCAGTACATCAAGCAGACTGTTATCCTCGCCTTCAACAAAAGGAGCGTCAACTGATATGTGACGACCTGAAGCCTTCAGGGAATCTGAGATTTTGTCAACAGGTATGTCAAGTTCCTCGGAGAGTTCCTCTGGTGACGGACGGCGCTCGTTCTCCTGCTCAAACTTGGCAAGAGCCTTGTTTATCCTGTTTATTGACCCTACTTGGTTAAGCGGCAGTCTTACAATACGTGATTGCTCAGCAAGTGCTTGTAGAATTGATTGACGAATCCACCATACTGCGTAAGAGATGAATTTGAAACCACGTGTCTCATCAAAACGTTCCGCCGCCTTTATTAATCCTAAATTGCCCTCATTGATAAGGTCTGGAAGGCTTAAGCCTTGGTTTTGATACTGCTTGGCAACAGATACAACGAATCTGAGATTTGCACGTGTCAATTTTTCAAGAGCAATACGGTCACCCTGTTTAATGCGTTGGGCAAGCTCAACTTCCTCTTCCACACTAATAAGGTCCTCTCTGCCAATCTCCTGCAAATATTTATCAAGAGATGCGCTCTCACGGTTTGTAATTGACTTTACAATTTTTAATTGTCTCATAATTGTATATAGGTAGACAAATTTTCGCGCAAAAGTAACAAAAAATGATTAATAATAAAAATTTATTTTTTATTTTACTGGCAAAAATGTAAATTTGCAGCCCCAAATATTAAAGCAGGACGGTCTGTTGCTGGCCGCAAGGCGAGAGGAAAGTCCGGGCAACGCAGGGCGTTATACTTCCTAACGGGAAGCCATTGGTGACAGTGGGTTAGTGTAACAGAAAATAACCGCCGTAAGGTAAGGGTGAAAAGGCGAGGTAAGAGCTCACCGCTCCTCTGGTGACAGACGGAGGCTCTACACACTATATGTTGCAAGACCAAGTATACTGACGTATGTAGGACTGCCCGTCCGATGTCAGGGGGTAGGTTGCTTGAGGCTATTGGTGACAATAGTCCTAGATAAATAACAGACACTGCCTTGGCAGTACAAAACCCGGCTTACAGGCCTGCTTTAACAAAAAGGGTGGTTGAGAAATCAACCACCCTTTCTGTTATTTTATAATGAATTTCAGTGTCCTGGACTTTAGCATTGCCCCACCAGCGTCAGTGTTTGTCTGGAGCCATGTTTTATCTGAGCCTACTGAGGCAAGAGATGTGTCCCAAAGTTGAGCCTTTGTCTGACCTCCGTCATTGACAGATGGTGCGTTCATAATTATGAAATCACCGTATGTGAACCAACTGCCACCGTTTGTCTCATCTTTAACCCATGTCTCATTTTTTAGTGAGTAGTAGTCATAAGTGCCTGTCTCACTGAATACGTAGCGTACTTTGTTTAATGAGTCAATGGTTCCGTCAATAACCTGCCAAGTACCAAGATATTTTGACTTGCTGGTCAGAACCCTGCGGTATTGATTGCTTGTTGATTGCGGAGTTGCGGCACCCTCTGGTGTGGAGTCGTATGAGAATATCATCATTGTGTCATTCACAACTTTCAATGTGTTAGGGCGGTTCATCTGACCTCCTTTTGCATCGGTGCCGGTAAGGGTGAACGTGTCTCCCTCAAACTTCCATTTAAAATCACACTCTTTCCAAACAGATTGGTTGTCTGTCTGACAGTAAACCGCCTTCTCTTTGTCATTGACTGTGAAGGAGAGACGCTCATCTGTAGCTATTCTCTGGTCATTTATTCTCTCAAGCACCCAGATGCCATTAAGTTTGGATTTGGTGTATTGATTGGTTGCCGTGCAAGCGCTGAGCAGGGCGATTACAACAGGGAGTAGGTAACAGTATTTTCTCATATATTATTTAAGTGTGGCAAGTGCCTCTTTGATTCTTTGTGCTGCTTTCTGAATATTCTCATCAGAGGTTGCGTATGACATTCTTATATACTCCGGAGCACCGAATGCGGCACCTCCCACGCAAGCCACGTGTCCCTCTGTAAGAAGGTACATAGCCAAATCAGCGGCATTCTTTATGGTATCTCCCTTAGGAGTCTTTTTGCCAAAATATGAGTCACACTTAGGGAATACGTAGAATGCTCCTTGTGGTTTGTTGACCTGCAATCCTGGAATCTGATTTATGAGGTTGAATATGAGATTACGGCGGCGTTCAAATGCCTGACGCATCTCCTCAACGCACTCCTGCGGACCTGTATATGCCGCCTCTGCCGCTTTTTGTGCTATAGAGCATGGACCTGATGTATATTGACCTTGCAGTTTGTTGCATGCTTTGGTAATCCAAAGTGGGGCGGCAATCCAACCAAGACGCCATCCTGTCATTGCATAACCTTTTGAAACACCGTTCACAATTACAACCTGCTCTTTTATCTCAGGGAACTGTGCTATACTCTGATGTGCTCCCACATAGTTTATGTGTTCATAAATCTCATCAGAAATAACATACATATCAGGGTGCTTTGCAATTACTGCGGCAAGCGCTTTGAGTTCATCGTAGGTATATACACTGCCTGTAGGGTTTGATGGAGAGCAGAGTATGAGAAGTTTTGTCTTAGGAGTTATGGCTGCCTCAAGTTGGGCGGCAGTCATCTTGAAATCCTGCTCAATGCCGGTTTTTACAATAACATTTGTGCCATCGGCAAGTTTCACCATCTCTGCGTAACTAACCCAATACGGGGCTGGAATTATGACCTCATCACCAGCGCCAACCAATGACATTACAACATTGCAGACAGACTGTTTTGCTCCATTTGAGCAGAGAATCTGCGCCGGTTCATAGTCAAGGTTGTTCTCCTTTTTAAGTTTTGCCACGATAGCCTGGCGGAGCGGCATATAACCTGGAACAGGTGAGTAGAATGAAAAGTTATTCTCAATAGCCTTCTCTCCCGCCTCTTTTATATGTTTAGGGGTGTAGAAATCAGGTTCTCCTACACTAAGGTTTACAATGTCAATACCTTGAGCCTTAAGCTCATTGCTCTTCTGAGACATAGCAAGCGTCTCAGACTCTGAAAGTGATGCCAAACGTGGTGAAAGTTGACTCATATCTTCTCTTCTAAATGTTAAAAATGCACAAATTGGTGCAAAGTTAATGCTTTTTTGTTACTTTTGTCTAATAAAAAGAAAAGAAATGAACAAATATACTATAGTTGCAATTTTAATCCTCACCCCGATGGCGTTATTCGCCGCATCTGATGATATAGTGGGTGATTGGATTGAGGATAAGGGTACAGGTGCCACCAAATTTGAGAAGGTGGGGGAAAATAAGTATAAAGGTGTCTGCTCATGGCTTAAAGATAATAAAGATAAGGACGGTGGACCCAGGCGTGACCGCAAGAACCCTGATAAAAGCAAACGCTCACAGTATATTGTAGGAGCCCACGTAATGGATTTGACATACGACCCACAAAAAAAACGCTACAATATGGATTGGGCGTATGACCCGTCATGGGGACTTGCCGTTGATAACAGCGGCTATATGACCGTATCAGGCGACACCATTACAATAAAAGCCGGGTGGGCGTTTATTAAAGTCACTAAGCGTATGTATAGAAAGGAGAAATGAGAAATAAGAAAGAAGAAAGAAGAAAGAAGAAAGGTCCCCTCCTAACCTCCCCTCCACGGGAGGGATATATTGTATAACTTTTCCACTTTCAATTTTCAACTTTCAATTTTCAACTTTCAACTTTTCACTATTAACTATTCTTTATTAACTATTCACTCAATTACAAAGTTCCCTTCGTAGAAGGAACTTTGTAATTGTAGATGTCTCTCTTTATTGCACACTTCAACGCTTTTGCAAATGCCTTGAAGACTCCTTCAATCTTATGATGGTCATTATCTCCCTCAGCCTTTATGTTGAGGTTCATCTTTGCGTTGTCTGACAAGGATTTGAAGAAATGCAGGAACATCTCTGTAGGTGTATCTCCTATCATATCACGCTTGAAATTAACATTCCAGACAAGCCACGGGCGTCCGCCAAAGTCCATAGCCACTGAGCAGAGACAGTCATCCATAGGCAGGCAGAAACCATAGCGCTCAATGCCACGTTTGCTTCCAAGCGCGTTATATATAGCCTCACCAAGAGCAATGGCGGTATCCTCCATAGTGTGATGCTCATCTACGTTCAAATCCCCTTTTACGTCAATTGTCAAATCAATGCCGGAGTGTTTGCCTATCTGCTCAAGCATATGGTCAAAGAATCCCAAGCCGGTTGATATGAATGTCTTTCCGCTGCCGTCAAGGTTCAGTGAAATGTTTATGTTGGTCTCTTTAGTCTTACGGCATACTGATGCATGGCGTTCAGAGGCGAATACGCACTCGGCAATCTTATCCCATGTTGGAAACTCACGTGAACCTAAAATCATAGCCTTGCAACCAAGATTTGCGGCAAGTTGGGCATCTGTCTCACGGTCTCCTATAACGTATGAGGCGGCAAGGTCATACTCCCCGCTCATATATTTTTTCAGCATTCCGGTTCCCGGCTTGCGTGTAGGCAGATTGTCGGCAGGGCGTGATTTGTCAATAAGAATATCATCAAATATAATGCCTTCACCCTTGAATGTCTGTAGCATCTTTGCCTGAACCTTGTCAAAGTTCTCCTGTGGATAGGACTCCGTTCCCAGACCATCTTGATTGGTTACTATTACGAGTTCAAAATCAGTGTTCTGACGCAGGAAGTATAGATTACGCAGCACTCCTGGTACAAACTCAAGTTCATCAAGGTTGTTGACTTGTTCTGTTACGGGTGGCTCAACTATAAGAGTTCCGTCACGGTCAATGAATAATACTCTCTTCATATTCAGTTGAAAGTTGAAAGTGAAAGGTTGAAAGTGAAAAGTGAAATATTAATTTTCAATTTTCAATTATCAATTCTTTTAATAATATGTCATTCTCATCTTTAGTGCCTATTGTTATTCTAAGGCAGTTTCCGCAAAGGGTTACTGAATGTCTGTTCCTTACAATAATACCACGTTCAACCAAACGCTGATATATTGCGTTGGCGTCATTGACTTTAACCAGCACAAAATTGGCATCGGTAGGGTAAACCTTTTCAACTATAGGGAGTTTGCCTATCTCACGCATAACCCTCGGTCTCTCATCAAGAATCGCGGTCACACGGCGGTTCTTCTCATCAACAAAGTTAATCCGCTCACTTACAAAATTTTGTGTAAGAAGATTTATGTTATACGGATATTTGACTTTATTGAACAAATCTATAATGTCAGTGGAAGCGAATGCCATTCCGCAGCGAACCGATGCAAGTCCCCACGCCTTTGAGAATGTCTGTAGTACTATGAGATTTGGCGTTGCTGGCAACTCTTCCAACCACGATGGCTGTGATGAGAAATCAATGTACGCTTCATCAACCACAACAATTCCTTCAAAACCGTCAATTATATTGCGTATTCTGTTACGTGACAGAGCGTTGCCCGTAGGATTGTTGGGAGAGCATAGCCATATCACTTTTGTATTGTCATCAACAGCCTTGAAAATAGCGTCAACGTCAATGTCAAAGTTTGAGTCAAGGTTCACACGGCGGTACTCAACATTGTTTATATCGGCTGAAACACCGTACATTCCGTATGTTGGCTCTATTGCCACCATATTATCCACCCCAGGCTCACAAAATATGCGTATTATAAGGTCAATAGGCTCATCACTGCCGTTGCCAAGCATAATTTGTGCGGTGGGAATCCCCTTGATTTTTGCAATCTTCTCTTTGAGAGCCCATTGCTTAGGGTCAGGGTAGCGGTTATATGGTGCGCCAAACGGATTCTCATTGGCATCTAGGAAGACAGATGCCTCACCTTTGAACTCATCACGAGCGCAGGAGTATGGCTTCAGAGCCCATATATTCTTACGTACTAAATCTTTTAAATCTTTCATTCAGGTCTTTTCATATCAAGTACTTTTATGTAAAATCCGTTACGCGTCGGGTTGTACTCAGGTTTCACATTTGCGGTACTTTTCAGTTCATATTCAATAGGAAGTATATTGTTCTCTGTTTGCGGGCATTTTTTCACTATTATCCTTGCCGGGATAATCTGCAGTGCTACTCCGTAACCTATTTTGTCAGAAAAATAGTACACACCCTTACTCTTGTCTGTAGTGGATAGGTCACATATCTCCGTTATCTCTTCATCTGATAATGTTGAATCTTTAAGGCATTCGCGGTCAATGTTCACCTTCAGATATGTCAGTTTGTCATAAAACGGAATCAACTCCAATAACACTTTTATTGTGTCATCAATATAGACCTCACCCTTATCAAAAGGTATTCCGTTATTTATGACTATTCCACCTATGCTTACAACAGGACTTGCCACATTTTCACTCTTGCAAGCGGTGAGTATGACTGCCACGATCACTGATAATATAAAACAAAACCTCTTCATAAATAGCAGTTCATAAAATATTAACTAACAAAGTTAATGATTTTTTATCAAATTCTGTGTATTTTTGCACACTATTCTTTATTCACTAATTAAAGTGTTTCCAACTTCAGTAAAAGCGGTATTGTTTGATATGGACGGAGTCATATTTGACTCTATGCCTTACCACGCCCGCGCCTGGAGTGAGGCGTTCCGCAATATAGGTTTGCATTTTACAGAATATCAGGTCTATCTACAAGAGGGCAGCACAAGTTCAATGACAGTGAATGAGGTCTTTAAGGCACAGAAGGGCAGACTTGCCACAGAAGATGAGGTGCACGCCATATATGAGGATAAGTGCCGTATATTTCAAAACTGCGGTCCGGCAAGACCTATGCCATATATGAGAGAACTGCTTGAACTGTTGAAAAATAGTGGTTACATTATAGGAATAGTCACCGGCTCAGGTCAGAAGAGTCTGCTTGAGACTTTAAACTATCACTATCCAGGCATTTTCACTAAGGAGCTAATGGTTACAGCGTATGACGTCAAGCAGGGCAAACCGTTTCCTGAACCATACTTGAAAGGGTTGCAAAAATGTGGAGTGACCGCCGCTGAGGCTGTGGTCATAGAGAACGCCCCGATGGGGGTGCAGGCAGCCAAAGCCGCCGACATCTACACCATAGCCATAAACACCGGCATCCTTGAAAGCAAATGCCTTATGGATGCCGGTGCCGATATGGTGTTTGATACAGTTATTGATTTATACAATCATATATTAACACAGAAAGTATAAGAATGTATCCGTTACTACATTATTTGGGTACATATACCTCAATAGTAGCCTTATGTATAGAGCCGTCACTTAACTTGGCAACATAGTAATATACACCAGGTTGAGCGTATGAACCATTTACCTTGCCGTCCCATCCGTTAGGACTGCTGGCAACCATATTTCCGTTACGGTCAAAAATCAACACCTCTATTGCCGGGTCCACATCCATTAAAAAGTCGTCGTTATAACCGTCAATATTCATAGGAGTGAACACAGTAGGCCATATTACATCTATTTTAACCATATTAGAAATACATCCATATAGATTTACTCCATACACTTGGTTGATAGATGGAGCGACTATAAGGTTTGGATCATCGGCAGTGGTAGTCCCCACTACATTCCCTTTTGAATCAAAGTAAGTATAAACATTCTCAGGTATGTTTCCTGTCAATGTTGGTTCCAGTTCAACCTTGGTTCCAATACCAGTGCTTAACTCTTTTCCCGTTTCGCCGGTAAGAATGTTTTTGGCATTAAGTTCAACATTATAATAATCTATTGTTACAGGCTCGCTCTCAAATATACCTATAACAGCTTTGATTTTTACATTGTTTGTAATATTAAGTTCTATTGATGTTCCTTTTTCAGGCATTTCAACCCAAACGCCATTCTCCTCTTTCATCCATACCACATCACCTGAACCTGAAACTTTTGCGTTTAGTTTGATTTTATTACATTCACGTTCCGCAATCAGAATATCTACAGTTGCATTTACATAAATTGCCACAATGTCAGAAACGCACTCGTCAACTTTTACATAATAGGTTTGGTCTTCTGTAATATTGTTGATATTATATGTACGCACTCTGCCTTTCACATCAAAAGAACCTATCTTTTCATCATTCTTGTTATAGATTGCGTAATCAGCTTCAGCACCTGCGTAAGAGTCATCACTTAGGCGGATTACTGCATTAGAGTTATATGTTACTATAATGGTCTTTCCTTCAGCAGAGATATTATCGGCAGGGTAGACGGTAAGATCAAGTTTATAGTACTCTAAATTTATAATATTACTGTAATGGAATTCGGAACCACCGGATACTCTAACTAAAACTGCCGCACGGAAATATGTATCACCGTCCTTTACAAGTTGAGTGTTAAGTACTTTGCCTATAATGGCGCCGCCATCCACAGCATTCCAATTTTCACCGTCTGCACTTGAGTACCAATAGACATCATCGGTAGATGCGTCTGCCGTAATAGTAATGTCGTTACAGTTGTTACGTATAACAGCGGTGGCGCTTCTTGGGTCATCAGGATCTACAGGAATATAAATTGTGTCTTGTACCACAAGAACTATTGGATTGGAAACACAATCAGCCGCTTTCATTATGTATGTCTCATCATGTTCCGCTATTATTTCAATAATGCTATCCTCGCACGCACAGAAAGAACCTACCATATTTCCTTCGCTGTCAAAGAACTTATAACTCAAGTAATCACCTGTATAAGAGTCAGAACTCTTGCCTAAGACAACAGTGTCACTTAATTCTGCGAATATAGTGTCTGTCACAAATGGAGTGACTCCCTTTACATTTCCTATTTGCTCTATATGGAAGAACTCAGCCTTAACCACATTACTGTAATGGAATACACTCTCTTTCATACCTCTTTCCCTAACCTTGACACCAGTTTTAAAGTAAGTGTTCTCTGTAATGGTTGTTTTCATCTCTTTTCCGATAACTGAACCATCTTTCATAGGACTCCAAGTTGTGCTGTCAGCACTTGAGAACCAATAAACCTCATCGGTAGATGCGTCTGCCGTAATAGTTATGTCGTTACAGTTCTCACGTATCATAGTTGTAGCCCATCTTGGATCATTAGGATCTACAGGAATATGAGTGGTGTCTTGAACTACAAGAATAATAGGATTTGCAACGCACTCGTCAACTTTCATTGTAAATACATTGTCCTCTTGTACATTTTGTACCTCAATCATCTTGTCAGCGGCATCTTCAGGTGTTATTTTACCAAGTTCAGTGCCGTTTTTGTCAGTAAACTCAAATGTGGCATTCTTTCCTGCGTATGATTCCGTAGTCTTGCCTAATACAACAGTATCGCCAATTTTTGCAAATATGGTGTCATTTACATACGGAATACTATCTTTAACATTACCAATTTGCTCTATATGGTAGAATTCAACCTTTACAGCGTTACTATAACTCATATCGTCCGCTTTGCCTCTTGACACAACCTTAACACCAGCCTTAAAGAAAGTGTTCTCTGTAATGGTTGTTTCAAGCACCTTGCCAATAATCGCTCCATCTTTCATAGGACTCCAATTGATGCTATCAGCACTTGAGAACCAATAAACATCGTTAGTAGAGGCATCTGCCGTAATTGTAATGTCGTTACAGTTGTTACGTACAATAGCGGTTTCACTTCTTGGGTCATCGGGGTCATCAGGAATATATACTGTATCCTTAACTACAAGAACAACGCTGTTGAACTCACAACCCTTTGCAGTAAGACTATATTCGTCATCAGCGGTCACATTCTCTATTGTTATGGAATCAGTGGCTATATACTTCTGGTCAATATAAAACTCTTGTCCTGCTTTATTTGTAATGGTATATGTGGCTTTATCAGAAGCATAAGAGTCATCTTTAACCTTAAACTTGATGTCAGATCCTATTTGAGTGAAAATAGTGTCATTAACCCATACCATATCATCAATGGTAGCCCCTAACAATTCAGCATGATAATAGAGGACGGTATCGCTATTGCTGCTGAATTGCTTTCCTAAATAATCTATTGTAACCTTAAATATGGAATCGTTAGTAAGGGATACTGTCATATCCTTTGCAGTTATCTCTTCGCCAGACTCATCTGTCAATGGTCCTACCCATTCTTCAGAACCAACTGATTTGGAATACCACTTGACTTCTTCCAATTCTGTTTCAGCATGCAATGTAATTTCATTACAATCACGTGTGTCCTCAACTAACAAGACACCACCTGCAATTTTTGCGTAAACAGTATCAGAAGAACAGCCTTGACGCTCTATGTAATATGCCACATCATATATTGGTGTATGCTCTTTCCAGAATGGAGTTTCATCTACAGGAGCCACATCACCCACTACGTCAATAAGCATACTGTTATCATATTTGGCAAATATCCTGTATGACTCACCAACCTTATGCTCTGTAAGACCTACAAAAACAGATTCACCATTTTGTAGGGCAATAGTTTCTCCGCCTTTCTTAATATTAGAAGGGTCTGAACTGGCGTACAATTGGATATGCATATCCATATAAGGC
This sequence comes from Candidatus Enterocola sp., assembly GCA_045617165.1. Classification (GTDB taxonomy): domain Bacteria; phylum Bacteroidota; class Bacteroidia; order Bacteroidales; family Paludibacteraceae; genus Enterocola. The sequence goes on from JAZLIE010000095.1 coordinate 28,859, forward strand.
TCCATTTTAACTATCTCACTATCATCACCAAACTCACTTGTTGCTTTATAGTATTTGTAAGGCTCTTCTAAATCCAATTTCAATCTTGCGACCGGACCTTCCTCATTAATTTTAACCCATTCCACAGGTTCCTCAAGACTTTCGGACTTATACCAATCCGCAGCACTTGAAGAGCTGAATGTCATTTTGTTACAATCACGAGAGAAAGATATATGTACAGGTGTACAGAAAGATGTCATATAATTGGTTTCAGAGGCAAGAAGACACTCTTTAGGACGAGTTCCCTCAAAATATGCCTCTGCATCTTCCTTGCTACCAGCCACTATCACCTTAAACATGGTGTCAGTACCTAATGTTATATTCTGTGTCGGCAGACTGGCAAAGGTAGGGTGTTTCTCAAACTTTGTCATCTCGCCTGTCTTGTATAGCCACATAAAGTATGGATTGTCTAATTTTTCTATAGATTCACCAGTAACTTTAAGTTTTACTTCTGAACCGCATTTACCTGTAACAGTTGAGTCTGTAACGGCAAACTTGCCCACAGGAGGCACTTCAACCTCAAGTGTTCCGTATGGAGGACAAGACCAGAATGCTATATCATCTATGAGTAAGTCATTGCCCTTATCGTTACCAAATGTCATGTTCCATATCTCCACGGTAAGTTTTGTGTTGTCACCGGTGTTAAAAGAGGTTACAGCGTTTGTCCAATCGGCTCCTGCCATAATGTCCTTAATATGCAGTAAGGCTTCAGGAATATAGTTTCCGTCTTCGCCTTTAACCCTTAACTCCGCATCTATCAAACATCTGACATCACCGGAGAAGATGGCGGCATTTGCAAACCAAGCGGAGAAATTTACATTGGTGTTTTTTGATATACATTCAGCCTCTCTGCTATACACCATAATGCCTTGTCCTTTATTATCTTGAGGATTCAGGAACAGCATACCGCCAAACTTACCCTCTTTATCCATTCCGTTTTGTGTATGGTCAAACCTTTGGTCAAACCAAAAGCCGTCTTTACAGTCACAACTGTTATCATCTGACTCTGGCCATTGGTCGTGGCATCCTGCCCAGTGGGGGTTTGCAACTATAGCGTAATCATTAGCCCCTTTACCTTTGATTGCCTTACATTCAGGGCGACACTTGAATCCTTTCTCCTCATCTACAAATCCGTCTATTACGTATGGGGAGCAGGCTCGTGCCGTCTCACTTCCCAATTGACCAAAATCGTCCATAAACATCATATGTGAGCCCTCAACATTTGCGTCACATTGAATTATTCTGCTAATGCTTACAATGTTTGAAGAAATAGGTTCATCTGTACCGGGAATTGTAGCCTTGTAATAATAAATACCTACCTCATCAGGATTGTCCACGTATGTTTTAGTGCCGGAAGCAATCTGTTGCCAGTCAGTGGCGTTATTAACAGATCTGTACCAAATAATATCTTCTTCACTTGCCGATTTCAGAGACGCATTAAGAGTTACAGGTGTGCCTAAGAACATTGACTCTGATTTGCAAGAGATATTAATGTCTGCAATCTCACCTGTTATCACTATATTTGATATTGCTATTACTATTGGGCAACCGTCTGTTTTTATAAAGCGTAGAGTTGTGGTTGCCGCAGTTGGAGTAAAAGAGTAATCATAATGGATATGTTGCTTGGCTTCACCACCTTGAATGCCTAAATTAAGGTATTTGTCTGCAATTGAATGATTGTTGTCATTCTCAAACAAGGCAAACCATGCATCGGCATTGTCATTACAACTTTTGCTGCTTCTAACCCAATCCAAATCAAACTGAACCCTTACAGGTGTTCCCGGTACACAATTTGTCAGTGGAATCTCAAAGATTCTCATACGCATAATCGGTCTGTTGTCCACCGTATTAATAATAAGCCTGTTTATTTCATCGGTCTTTTGCTCGTACGGGTATTCGGCAGACTTCTCCAGCACGTGCGGATCACTGACAATAATATATTGGTTTGCATGAGGCATATTACTCTTAAAATTCTGAATATCTGTCTCTCCGTTAGTGAATTTTTCATTAAATATAATAGAACCTCCACCAAAGTTGTACACGTCTGATAACTTGAAAGTCTCATCTGTTGTCTGCTCATCGTTGTCCGCAATGGAGAACGTGGTGGCGTACAACATAGTGGATTTGTCACCTAAATCACTGATAGGGTGGTTTTTCAGTGCCGCATTCGCGCTGACTGTACCAAGAAATGAGACAGCAAACAACAATGCCAAATTAGCACCAGCTTTGGATTTAAAAGATTTGATTAATGCACTCATAACAAACAAAATTTAAATAAAACACCAAAAGGGAGTATAAAAAACTCCCTTTCTAATCTATCTCAAGCAAATAAAAATTTACTCAGTAACAATATCTGTATTAACATTCTTAGAACCTTTAACAGCATAGAAGAATATGTATGCAAAACTTGCAAAAACCAATATGTAACTTCCTGTGTATCCAATTGCGTCAGAAATAAGTCCTTGTAAGAAAGGCATAATTCCACCACCGCAAACAAGGGTCATAAATATACCTGAAGCCATTGGGATATATTTACCCAGACCCTCTGTGGAAAGGTTGAATATACATCCCCACATTACAGATGTGCAAAGACCGCAAAGAGTCATACATATCATACTTACAGGAATAGCGCCAACCAAACCAATAGAAGACCAGTTAAGATCTACCAAACAGTCTTCAGGAACGAACATTATGCAAGCAATCAAGCACATAGCCAGACAAGATACAGTTGAAAGCATAACCTTGGAAGATACCTGACCACCTATTGCACTACCAATAAGACGTCCGCACATCATAAGGAACCAGTAAAAACCAACCAAAGTACCAGCAATAACAGGTCCTACAGCGGGATTATTGGACATATAAAGATTAGCGATACTTGGAGTGCCGACCTCCGCTCCTACATAGAAGAATATAGCCAACGCACCAAGTACAAAGTGACGGAACGACATTGGACTATGAGGATCTTTTGCATTGTTGCCAGAAAGACGTGCGGCTTTCTCCTCCTCTGTCTCCATATGAGGTTCCGGTATCTTTGTAAAGAATATTACAATAAAGGCTAAAACAAATATTACCATAGCCGCAATCATAGCAGGAGCGGCATCCGCAACCTGAGCAGTGGCAAGTTCACCACCTATCAGGTAACCTAAAAGAATAGGAGCAAGTGTGCCGCCTACAGAGTTAAATGAGCTACCCAACAGATTCAGCTGATTACCTTTGTTGCCGCCACCACCAAGAGTGTTAAGCATAGGATTTACAACTATGTTAAGCATACACATAGAGAAACCTGCAATAAAAGCGCCAACTACGTAAATGGCAAATGAGCCGGCAGGACCAGCAATCCATTGAACAGCCACACCAACCAGTCCGACAAGAACAGCGGCAATGGATGTGAATTTGTACCCTTTACGTTTCAGCATTAAGCCTGCAGGGATACCCATACAAGCGTAAGCAATAAAGTTAGCCAATGTACCCAATTGAGATAGTGCGTTGGATACCTCAAATTGATTTTTTACAATTACACCCATTGAACCGGCAAAGTTGGTTACAAAGGCAATCATAAAATAGAGCAGAAACATTACTATTATAGGTAATGTGTAATTTTGTTTTTTTTGTGTTTGTTCCATAATGTTTTTTTTGTGTGATAAGTTCCATAGAACACATATTAAGTGTTCTATGGATATAATTGATTAAAGATTACTTTACTGGTTTTATACTTATTGCGAATCCTCCACCTGTTACAGAGTAAATTTTAAGTTTTGTTTTTGAATTGACCTTTTTGGTTGAGATAGTGTAAAGTTGTGAGTTTGTGTTGCAATCCGCACCTTTACCATCTTGATAGATTGTAGCCTCATATTTTACACCAGGTGTAAGGAAATCAAGAGTGAACTCAGATGTTCTTGGGGCGCCACCATTGGTACCGCCAATAAACCAGTTCTCACTGCCTTTTGCCTTACGTGCTGTTGTAATATACTCAAGAGGCTCTGCCTCAATATACACAGATTTATCCCAATCCATAGCCACATCCTTTATAAATTGGAATGCGTCCATGTGTTTTGCATAACTCTCCGGCAGGTCAGCCGCCATTTGCAGCGGGCTTGCCATAGTCACATAAAGAGACAATTGGTTACAGATAGTGGTGTGAACCCACATACCCTCTTTGTTAGGGTTAATCTTGCCAAGGTCTGTCTCAAATATACCAGGAGTATAGTCCATAGGACCACCTACAAGACGTGTGAACGGAAGTATTGAAGTATGATTAGGTTTGATGCCTGTCATAGCGTGATACTCTGTTCCCTTAGCAGATTCATTACCAATAAGGTTAGGGTAGGTACGGCACAATCCTGTAGGACGTACAGCCTCGTGAGCATTTACCATTACCTTATAGTCAGCGGCTTTCTTTATAGCGTACAGATAGTGATTAACCATCCATTGGCTGTAGTGTTTCTCACCGCGTGGTATAATATTACCTACATAACCTGATTTAACGGCATCGTATCCGTTATCTGCCATAAACTGATAAGCCTTGGCAAGATGACGCTCATAGTTGCGTACAGATGATGAAGTCTCGTGGTGCATAATAAGTTTCACACCACGTGATTTGGCGTAGTCACGCAAGTAGGGTAGGGCAAAGGCAGGATAGGGTGTTACAAAATCAAACACATAATCCTTTGAGTGACCGAACCAATCTTCCCAGCCAACGTTCCAGCCCTCAATAAGAACTCCGTCCAAGC
>JAZLIE010000096.1:0-3187 GCA_045617165.1 Candidatus Enterocola sp.
TGGTGAATCTTTCGATTCACCGATTACGGCTACGCCGTGATTATGGGCTTCGCCTTAACATACAAACCTGTTTGTCTGTATTCGGCTTGCACCATAATTCACCAGTTCACCGATTCACCATCTGTTAGTGTCTTCTCGGAGAGAATTTATGACTCTGCACCGCTTTCATCATCTTACGCATTCCGTCAAACTGCTTGAGCAGACGGTTGAGTTCTGTTATATCAACGCCTGAACCTTTGCAGATACGCTGCTTGCGGCTGCCGTTAAGACAATCGGGGTTGTGACGCTCATACGGTGTCATTGACTGAATCATAGCCTCAATATGCTTGAAGGCGTCATCTTTAATCTCAACATCTTTGAGAGCCTTGCCCATTCCCGGAATCATTGACGCCAGGTCTTTAATGTTGCCCATCTTCTTGATTTGCTGAATTTGTGACATAAAGTCCTCAAAATCAAACTGATTCTTGGCTATCTTCTTTGACAGGCGACGTGCCTCCGCCTCATCATACTGCTCCTGCGCCTTCTCAACAAATGATACAATATCTCCCATTCCCAATATACGGTCTGCCATACGGGCCGGGTGGAAGAGGTCAATGGCATCAAGTTTTTCCCCGATACCTATGAATTTTATAGGCTTGTTTACAACGCTGCGTATTGAGAGTGCGGCACCACCACGGGTGTCACCGTCAAGTTTTGTAAGCACTACGCCTGTGAAATCAAGGCGTTCATTGAACTCCTTGGCTGTGTTAACGGCATCTTGACCAGTCATAGAATCCACCACAAAGAGTATCTCCTGCGGCTGAATCGCCTTCTTGATGGCGGCAATCTCTGTCATCATAGCCTCATCAACGGCAAGACGACCTGCGGTATCAATTATAACAACGTCATTGCCATCTTTGCGAGCCTGTTTTATGGCGTTCTCAGCAATCTCAACTGCGTTCTTGTTATCTGGTTCAGAGTAAACAGGTACCCCGATTTGCTCTCCAAGCACCTTTAATTGGTCTATGGCGGCTGGACGGTATATGTCACACGCTACCATAAGAGGTTTTTTGCCCTTCTTGCTCTTGAGCATATTGGCAAGTTTGCCTGTGAATGTGGTTTTACCTGAGCCTTGCAGACCGCTCATAAGTATTACAGCAGGCTTGCCTGCGTCAGACTTGACGTTGAGTTCAACGTTCTCTCCGCCCATAAGCTCAGTCAGGTTGTCGTGTACAACCTTAACCATAAGTTGCTGCGGGTTAATGGCGTTTATAACGTTCATACCCATAGCCTTAGCCTTCACATTGTCTGTGAACTCTTTGGCTGTCTTATAATTTACGTCAGCGTCAAGGAGTGCCTTGCGAACATCTTTCAAAGTCTCAGCAACATTAATCTCAGTAATCTTGCCTTGACCCTTTAAAATCTTAAATGAACGCTCCAGGCGCTCTGATAAACTTTCAAACATGGTGAATCGGTGAACTGGTGAACCGGTGAATCGATTAAACGATTAACCGATTAACCGATTAAACATTAAAAATATGAACTCCCGTCAAAGCAGTGCGTGCAGACCCTATCTTTTGGCAGCCCTATTGCTTTGACCATTGCATCTACTGTGTTAAACTTCAATGATGTTAAATTAAAGCGCTTGCGAATATCCTCCACAAGGCGTGCGTGTTTCTCTGATGTTGGGTCAACATACTCCTGAAGGTTGGCATCGTGGCGACCTTCATACTGCTCTATGTAATAACGAGTTACAAGTTCCAAATCATTCTGCGTGGCAGAGAAGTTCAGGTAACGGCAAGAGTAGATAAGCGGCGGACAGGCTATACGCATATGCACCTCTTTGGCTCCGTAATTATAGAGCATCTCCACATTGCCTTTTAGTTGCGTACCACGGACTATACTGTCATCGAGGAATACAACACGCTGACCTTCAAGCATCTGGCGGTTAGGCAGAAGTTTCATCTTTGCCACAAGGTTACGCATTGCCTGATTTGCCGGCATAAAACTGCGAGGCCACGTAGGCGTATATTTAAGAATACCTCTTTTATATGGTATGCCCGCCCCGATGGCGTAACCAATGGCGTGCCCTATTCCTGAATCAGGTATGCCGCATACAAAATCATACTTCTCACCATTCTCAGCGTCTTTTTTGCCCAACGCCTCACCAAGTGAGTTACGCACTTTATCTACATTTATTCTCTCATAATCACAGCAAGGGAACCCGAAATAGACCCAGAAGAATGAGCAGATTTGCATCTTCTCACCAGGCTTACGCAGTTGTTGCCAGCCGTCGGCGGTAATTTTCACAATCTCTCCCGGACCCACAAAATAGTCTATCTGATAGTCAAGGTTCGGGAATGCGTTAGGTTCGACAGAGACAGCCACACTGCCCTCCTTCTTGCCTATTATGACAGGAGTTCTGCCAAGTTTGTCTCTTACGGCAATGATACCGTCATCTGTTAGAAGTAAAAGTGAGCAAGAGCCTTTTATGCGCTCAAACATATGTTGTACGCCCTCCTCTATTGTCTTTCCCTCACAAATAAGTGTTGCAATAAGTTCTGTCTGGTTGGTCTTGCCTGAACTCAGTTCTGTGAAGTGGTATCCCTTCTCAAGCAACTCTTTCTCAATCTCATCCATATTATCAACGCGAGCCACCGTGACAACGGCGAACCGCCCTAAATGTGAATTGAGAATTATTGGCTGGGCGTCAGTGTCTGAAATTACCCCGATACCAGCCGTAGCACCTTCAAACTTGCCGAGTCCGTCCTCAAATTTTGAACGGAAATAGGCGCCCTCAATGTTGTGAATGGAGCGAGTCATACCCTTTACAGGTGAGTATGTAGCCATACCAGCTCTCTTTGTTCCAAGATGTGAATTATAGTCTGTGCCGTAAAACAAATCTGCGACACAACTTGACTTTGAAATAGTCCCGAAAAAACCGCCCATAGATGATGTGAAATTTTTGAGTTGCAAATTTACAAAAAAAAGTTGACAGTTGACCCTTGTCCCTTATCCCTTTTTTTGTAAATTTGCACTTTCAATTTTATGCCCCGATGAAACATATCAGAAATTTTTGCATAATAGCCCACATTGACCACGGGAAGAGCACTCTGGCAGACCGTCTGCTTGAGGAGACGCGCACAGTGGTGGGCAAGGATATGCAGGAGCAGGTGCTTGATGATATGGATTTGGAGCGTGAGCGTGG
>JAZLIE010000097.1:0-35318 GCA_045617165.1 Candidatus Enterocola sp.
ACAGAGACCAACTCAAGTGAGGTTGCCATAAACGCAAACGACGTAGCGAAAATAGAGCGTTCAATTGTTCTTGTGCAAGATGTACAAGGATATTGGTATGATGTTTGCAAGATAGGCTCTCAGATATGGACGGCTGAGAATATGCGTAGTACAAAATACTCTTCTAAAGTGCAAAATGGTGCCAGTATTGATTCTTTGCACATAAATCAACACCCATACCCATACTTGCCATACTATCATGATCCAACAAGACTTACAACGAGACCAGATTATATGACCGATGAACAATGGGGTAAATTAGGTCTGTTATATAATTGGAATGCCACAGTTGGAGTAGAAGATGAAGATGGTAAAACACATATGACCCCTTTTGAGGGTAATTGTCAAGGTATATGCCCTGATGGATGGCATGTGCCGACACAGAAAGAGACGGAGGATTTACGTGATTATATAGAAGTGACTGATAAGAAGGGTTCTTATAAAGCGGCTCTATGTGTTAAAACTACTACTGGTTGGAAATCAGCTAATGGTGTAGACGCTTACGGATTCGCTAAGTTGCCTGAAGGTTGGGTTTCCTTTGAATCTATTACTGTACCTGGTGAGTATGCCGCAATGGATACATCAACACCTTCTTCAACTTCCAGATCTTATGTTATGTTTTCATCAGCTCCTAATTTTACATATACTTTTATTACAAAGAATTATGCAAATGGTGTACGCTGTGTAAAAGATTAATTATAATTGTTACTATTAAGTAGAATTAAATCAAGGGGTCAGGGGATGCGCATAATCCCTTGACCTTTTGTTTTTGTTGTGATTTTGAGTTCTATAAAAAAAATGTATTTTTGCAAAGTGAAGGTAATTGGTGATGTGTTTAATTGGCAGTTGCATTATGGAGACAAAACTAAAAAACTACCCGTTAGGGATATACACTTTCAAGGATATTGTTGAAGGCGGTTACTTTTATGTGGATAAGACCGGTTATGTGCATAACATAGCCAACAAATACAGGTATGTGTTCCTGAGCCGTCCCCGTAGGTTTGGCAAATCATTGCTGGTAGATACTTTGCAGTGCTATTTTGAGGGCAGAAAGGAGTTGTTCACAGGCTTGAAGGCGGACGCTCTTGAGAAGGATTGGGTGAAATACCCAGTGCTTAGGTTTGATATGAGTTCAATTAAATCAATGAACCCACAAGAGGTTAAAAGCAGCATCAGCCTAATGATTGGTGGGTATGAAAAGGTTTATGGGAGAGATGAAATGGAGGTCACCTTAGGCAACAGACTTGAAGGCATTATAAAGCGCGCCTACACTCAGACAGGTCAAAAGGTTGTACTTCTCATAGACGAGTATGACTCCGCACTGCTTAAAGTTATGCACAACAAGCCTGTGTTTGAAGAGTTGAGGGATATGCTCCGCAACTTCTACGGGCCAATAAAAATCTGTGACGCAATGCTACGTTTCGGATTCATAACAGGCATAACCAAGTTCTCACAACTAAGCATATTCTCTGAGATAAACAACCTTATGAACATAAGTCGTGAGCCTGAGTGGGACGGTCTGTGCGGCATAACCAAAGATGAACTACTCACGCAGTGCAAGCCTGACATACAAGCACTTGCAGATGAACTTGAAGTTAGTTTTGACGATGCTGTAACAGGGCTTATAGAGAACTATGACGCTTATCACTTCTCTGAAGGTAAGAAGGGGAGTATGACAGACGTCTTTAATCCGTTCAGCGTAATAAAGTGCTTCTCAACAAAGCGTTTCGGACTCTACTGGTATGAGACAGGCACGCCGTCATTCCTATTTGCCGAGATGCGCAAGTATAAGACGGAACTTCAGAACATAGAGGGCAGGGTTGCCGGAGAACATGAGTTCAACGTGTCACCTGAGGTTGCCGTGTCAGCACTCCCAATGCTTTACCAGAGCGGCTACCTTACAATAAAGAAAGCGGACACCATTACCAGGCTCTTCACATTAGGTTTCCCTAACAAAGAGGTAAAAGAGGGGTTCCTGCAATCATTCCTGCCTATGGTGTCAAACATATCCGATGATGAGAGCAACAGAATGCTTGTGCGAGTGGTGCAGGCACTCTACGCTGATGACATAGACACCGCACTCACAGAGATAAAGGCATACATAGCCGCCATTCCATACTACTATGAGAACAAGACTGAGCCAGCGTTCCAGACCATAATGTACCTTATACTCACGCTTCTTGGTCAGAATATGAGGGTTGAGGTTCCCTTTGCCGTAGGCAGGACAGATGCCATACTGGAGACCACAAACACGGTTTATATAATAGAGTATAAAGTGGATAAGTCTGTGGAAGAGGCACTTAAGCAAATAGACGACAAGCACTACGCAGACCCATATCTTGCCGACCCACGCCGCAAACTGAAGGTAGGCATAAACTTCACCACAGAATCACGCACTATAGAGAGTTGGAAGAGTGTGGAAGTCAAGTGATACGCCACTAACTCCCGTCATCTCGAGCGAAGCGAGAGATCTCCCTTCCCGTCATTACCTTACGGTCTGTAAACAGTCTGAGCGTAGCGAAGAATCTTTCCTCCGGTAAGAAAAAAATGCCTTTTAAGCATAAATAATAGGGTATTGAGTCTAGTGCATTTTACTAAAGTTGCGGAATAATTTTTACTAAAGTTACGGAAAAGCTTTTACTAAAGTTGCGGAAAATTTGCATAATTAAATGACTTTGTGTATTTTTGCAATATCATTAATATTGATGGTATGAAAGCATATAAGCAACGAATAGTAGATACACTACTTGTTCGCAAACTACAAGGGAAAGGTGCTGTTTTATTAGAGGGTCCTAAATGGTGTGGCAAAACAACCACGGCAAAACAAATTGCTAAAAGTATTCTTGATTTGGGTAATACAGCAGTCTTGAGAGAGGCTTTGGAGGCATATCAGGTAAAACCTATGTCGCTGTTGGATGGAACCACCCCCAAACTAATAGATGAGTGGCAGAGTATTCCGGAATTGTGGGATATGGTTCGTTCTGAAGTTGACAATAGAGGCGATGTATCACAATTTATCCTTACTGGAAGTAGTGTTCCTATAGAACAAGACAAACTACGGCATAGCGGCAATGGGCGTATCGGTAGGTTAAATATGCGTACTATGAGCCTTTGGGAGTCAAGAGAATCAAATGGTACAGTAAGTATTAGTGATTTGTTTGAAGGAAAGGATATTGAACCACAAGATAATTCACTGGATTTAGACCAAATTGCCTACTTGTTGTGTCGTGGAGGTTGGCCACAAGCCACTTTTATGAACGGCACGGTAGCATTGGACCAAGCACGTGATTATTATGAAACCATTTACAAGACAGATATACACCGTGTTGACCAATCACGCCGCAGTAGTGAAAGAACACGGTTGCTGCTCCGTTCATATGCAAGAAATATAGCGGCACCAGTCAGTTTTAGCAAAATGGCTGCTGATATAAAGGAGAATGATAACGCATCCATCACGTATGAGACAATTTCAGACTACGTAGATGCGTTAAAAAAACTTTTTGTATTAGAAGACGCTCCGGCGTGGAATCCTAATCTCCGCAGTAAAACCGCCATTCAATCATCTGACACTCGCTATTTTAGTGACCCAAGCATTGCAACAGCGGCATTAGGTATAAGCCCTAATGATTTGGTAAATGATTTGCAGACTTTTGGGATCCTTTTTGAGAATATGGCAATAAGAGACCTTCGCATCTATGCTGATGCATTAGACGGGAGTATATATCATTTCCGTGATGCCAACGGATTGGAATGTGATGCTGTTCTGCATAGACATAATGGTTCCTACGGATTAATAGAAATAAAATTGGGAGGACCTGATAACATTGAAAAGGCTGCTGGTACATTGAAGATGCTTGCTGAAAAAATAGACATTGACAAAATGCACGCTCCGTCATTCTTAATGGTTATGACAGCAGTAGGTCAATTTGCATATCGCAGAAAAGACGGCGTGTATGTTGTCCCGATAGGCTGTTTAAAAAATTAATTCTTTTCTTAAAAAGTCAAGAGAAAAATCTCTTGACTTTTGTTTTTTTGTGCAGTTTAGATACTAAATATTTTGTTAAGTCAAAAAGACTGGATTACCTCACCTGACTGGATTACGTCGCATTCGCTCCGTGATCCAGACACACTACCGTGGGTAGGCTGTAAAACAAAATAGCGTTACTTCGCTACGCTCAGTAACTTACTATTATTTTCATTCGCATACTTACAAGTGCAAGCACTTGACGTATGTTCATAAAAATAATAGAGTTTCCACCTTTCGTGGAAACTCTTTTTTGTTTTGTCGGGATGACTGGATTCGAACCAGCGACCACGCGCCCCCCAGACGCGTACTCTAACCGGGCTGAGCTACATCCCGCACGGTGTGGAGGTTATGGGACTCGAACCCACTACCTTTTGATTGCGAACCAAATGCTCTACCAGATGAGCTAAACCCCCGTTAATCGTGGTGCAAAAGTACTACTTTTTTTGTAATTTTGCATTTGTTAAGCAAAAATTAAAGAAATAAATATATATACCAATTTTGATTATGAACGCATATATCCCTGAAACAGACAAAAAACGTGTGGTTGTGCTTGGTGGCGGTTTTGCTGGCATAACACTTGTGAAGAACCTTGACGAGAACCTTTTTCAGGTTGTCTTGGTGGACAAGAATAACTACCATCAGTTCCAACCTCTTATATATCAGGTTGCGGCATCGGGGTTGGAGGCATCTTCAATATGCTTCTCATTCCGCCGTCTGTTCCGCAAGAGAAAAAATTTCTTCTTCCGTCTGGCTAAGGCTTTGAAAGTTGATTCTGAAAAGAAAATTCTGAAGACAACCGCGGGAGATATCCGGTATGATTACCTTGTGGTGTGTGCGGGTGCTACTACAAATTTCTTCGGGAACAAGAATATTGAGAAAGTGGCTCTTCCTATGAAGAGTGTGGAGGAGGCTATATATCTGCGTAACAGGGTTATTGAGAATAATGAGGAGGTGCTTACGGCACCTGAGGAGGAACGTGACTCGTACCGTAATATGGTTATTGTGGGCGGTGGTGCCACAGGTGTTGAGATATCGGGCATTATGAGTGAGATGCGCAAGTTTGTGATGCCTAAGAATTTCCATAATATTGACCCTTCTCAGATTCATATATATCTGGTGGCTCCCTCTATTCTCGCCTCTATGACAGATAAGTCTTCAAGAGACAGCCGTAAGGCTTTGGAGAAGATGGGTGTTGAGATTATTGACGGTCGTGTGGCAGACTATGATGAGGCTACTCACAGTGTAATTCTCCAAGATGGCTCAACAATAAGAACCCGTCTGGTTGTTTGGGTGAGCGGTATCAAGGCGGAGACTCTTAATGGTATTCCTGCCGAATCCATAGGACGCGGAGGCAGAATTATGTGTGATGAGTATATGCAGGTAAAGGGTATGGATTCTGTTTTTGCCGCAGGTGATATGGCTATTACTTCAGAAACCGCCTACCCTGACGGTCACCCTCAACTTGCACAGGTGGCTATGCAGCAGGCAAAACTCATAGCGGATAATCTCAAAAATGAAGCCATCGGGGTGGAGAAAAATTGTTTCAAATACAAAGACCTCGGCACTATGGCTACAATTGGGCGTAACCGTGCCGTGGCAGATCTTAACGGTTTGCACTTCAACGGATTCATTGCCTGGGCTATGTGGATGCTCATTCACCTTCACTCTATTCTGGGTGTGAGAAACAAGATTTTCATCCTCTTTGACTGGATTATAAACTACTTCTACTTTATGGGCTCAATGAGGCTTATACTCTTCAAGGGGAAGAGATGAGAATAGAGGGAAGTAAAATAAAGCAATTTTGTATATTAGATAATAATTTTGTAATTTTGTCGCAGATTTTGCGACGTTATAACTCGTTTTATGTCGCATAAAGGACAATAAAATATGTACATACACGAAAGAGATAATTGGACACACTTCCGTTGGGATACATCGCAGGTTTCAAATTTACAGGATATGGTATGCCGTAAGCAAGGTTTGCTTTATGGCAGATTGAGTTCTCTTGGGTTTGACAGCAAACTACGTGCAATGGCAGAGAATCTTACATACGATGTGGTGTATTCTTCTGAAATAGAGGGTGTCAGTTTAAATGTAGATCAAGTGCGTTCTTCAATTGCCAGAAAACTTGGCATAGAGAATGTGAAAAACACAGCACCTTCACATTATATCGATTCTGTTGTAGGAGTAATGATAGACGCTGTTCAGCATTATGAACAGCCACTTAATAAAGAAAAATTGTGTGCTTGGCAGGCTGCTTTTTTTCCAACAGGTTTTAGCGAAGGCAATAATATAGAGGTTGGTAAATACCGTACCAATGAAGAACATATTATAAGCGGAATGTTTGGACGAGAAAAGATTCATTATATCGCTCCATCTCCAGACCATGTAGAAGAAGAAATGCAACATTTTCTAGCGTGGTTTGACAGTGAAGAATCTATAAGCAGTGTTATTCGTTCTGCCATAGCTCATTTCTGGTTTGTGAGCATACATCCGTTTGAGGATGGGAATGGTCGCTTGGCTCGTATTCTTTCAGATATGCTTTTGGCTCGTGGTGAGAAAGGCGATTTTCGCTTTTACAATGTTTCCTCGCAAATAAATAAAGACAAAAAACACTATTATGATATTCTAGAGAAAGTGCAACATGGTGATGGCGACATTACAGAGTGGCTGGTATGGTATATGCAGAAATTGGTGGAAGCGTTAGATGAGGCCGAGAATGTAATAACAACAATCCTTAATAAAAGTTTCTTCTGGCAGAAAGCATCTGTTGTACCTATGACAGAGCGACAAACACAAGTGCTGAATCTTTTTCTTGACGGATATGAAGCAAAGATAACATCAAAAACTTGGGCAACACTCGCAAAATGTTCCAAGGACACCGCCATACGTGATATACAGGATCTTGTTGACAAGAATATATTGATAGAGAATATACCTGGTGCAAAACGTCCCAGTTATTCTATAGTCTATGATGTTGATGACATCACGCAGTTCTTTACAGATGTGAACATCACAGAAAAGAACGGGAATCATTATATCAATGCCTTGTATAAGGGCAAGAAACAAGTGTGTGATAGAATTTTGAAACTTGATGCAGAGCGGTACCGGAAAGGAGAACTTCCATTAGCAAATCTGCTTAATAAGTATTGCTCATATATATCTGCTATTGAATAATTTGGTGTTGTACTGACCCTTGACCCACTGCCGTGGGCTGGAACAAGATTACGTCGTTTCACTCCGTGATCTTGACCCACTGCCGCGGGCTGGCTGTAAAACAACAAAGAGTTCCTTCGCTAACGCTCAGTAACTTACTTTTGTTTCACTCACGTGCTTTCAAGAGTGAACTCTTGACGCACGCTTGCAAAACAAAAGAGTTTTCACTAAAGGTGAAAACTCTTTGTTGTTTTGTCGGGGTTACAAGATTCGAACTTGCGACCTCTACGTCCCGAACGTAGCGCGCTACCAACTGCGCTAAACCCCGTAGCTCTAAAAGCACCGCAAAGGTACAAAATATTTTCTCATTTCCACAATTCAAAAAAAAAGAGTAATTTCGCAAATCTAATTTTCAACTTTCAATTAAATGAAAAAATTTATTCCCCACATCACCGCCATAGTGCTTTTTTTGGTGCTCACGTTCTCATATCTCTATCCTGTGCTGCAGGGTAAGACTATTTTCGGCGGTGACACGCAGAGTTACGTAGGTATGAGCCAAGAGGCTGTGGAGTATAACAAGACTCACAATGAGCAGACGCTTTGGACTGGCTCAATGTTCGGCGGTATGCCTACTTATCAGATTTCAATGAGTGAGCCGGCGTCGCTTGTCAAGTATGTTGACACGTGCCTGAGGGTGTTGCCTGGCCCTACTTACAGAGTTTTCCTCTATTTGGTTGGGTTCTATATACTTCTGCTTGCGTTCGGTGTTAATCCGTGGTTTGCAATAGGTGGTGCCGTAGCCTTTGCGTTCGGGTCATATAACCTTATAATAATAGTGGCGGGGCATAACACAAAGGCTGTTGCAATAGCCTATATGGCTCCCATCGTGGCATCAGTCTATTATGCGTTTAAAGATAACACGTGGCGTAACCGTATTATAGGAGCCTCTATGCTGGCTCTTTTCTTAGGATTGGGGGTATATGCAAACCACGTTCAAATCATCTACTACACTCTCTTCATAGTCATCTGTTTCGGAATATCAGAGTTGGTCTTTGCCATAAGGGAGAAGAGTTTGAAGAGTTTTTTCACCACCATTGGCATACTTGTCATAGGTGCGGTGTTTGCCGTGGGTATGAACGCCACACGCCTTTTAACCACTCAGGAGTATGTGAAAGCCACGATGCGTGGTGACAGTAACGGGCTCACGTCAAAGGGTGGTGAGAGTCACGGACTTGACAAGGACTATATAACAGGTTGGAGTTACGGAATAGGTGAGTCATTGACGCTTCTTATCCCCGATTTCCGTGGCGGTGCGTCATACGGCAAACTATCCCAAGACTCACATACGGCTGATGTGATTTCTGAAATGACAGGCTACAGAAAAGCCAACAGCGGTCTTACCGCCTCACAACAGCACAGAATTGACCGTGTTATGGAGAGAGACGCCCGTGCGTTCACGCCAAAGAATCTGGCAGAGTTTATGTACACATTCAATCTGCCTCTCTATTGGGGAGACCAGCCTTTCACAGCAGGACCAGTCTATGTGGGTGCTATTATATGCTTCCTCTTTGTGTTAGGTTGCATTATTGTTCCTGCAAGGCAGAAGTGGTGGCTTATTGCCGCGGCTCTTTTAGGACTCCTTCTATCGTGGGGAAGGAACTTTATGTCTCTCACAGACTTTTTCATTGACTATGTGCCTATGTACAATAAGTTCCGCACCGTGTCAATGACCCTTACAATAACCTGTCTGGCAATGTGCATATTAGGGTTGCTTGCGTTAAAGGAGTTCTTCACTGACGTTATTGACGTGCAATCCAAACTGAAGGCTCTATACATTTCAACAGGCATAACAGGTGGTATCTGCCTTATTTTCTGGCTATTCCCTTCAATGGCAGGTTCTTTCATATCACCACAGGACGCTCAACTTACTGATAGTTACGCTTTCCTTCAAGAGACACTGCCTCTTGACCGTGCCGACCTCTTGAGTAGTGACGCCCTGCGTTCTTTAATATTTATTCTTTGTGCGTCACTTACTCTGTTTGTATATGCCAAGGGTAAGATAAATATATTTGCTACGGCGGTAATGTTTGTTATTCTATTCACTGCCGATATGGTTCCTGTGGCACATAGATACCTTAACGCCACCAATTTTGTTGAGAAGAAGAGCGTGGAGACTCCGTTCAACCCGACATTCGCTGACAGGTATATACTCTCTGACAACAGCCAGAGTTTCCGTGTGCTTGATATGACAGTTGATATATTCAACAGTTCCAAACCATCATACTTCCACAAGACCGTAGGTGGTTACAGTGCCGTAAAACTACGTCGCTATCAGGAACTTATTGATTTGCAACTTGCCCCTGAATTGGAGAGATTCACTCAAAAATTGCGAACGGTCACATCAGAGGCTGAACTCAGCAGAGTATTCGCTGGCACTCCCATACTTAATATGTTGAATACCAGGTATGTTATTCTTTCTGGTGCCTCACTACCTATAATGAACAATTACGCATATGGGAACGCATGGCTTGTTGACAGCGTGCGTATTGCTGAGACCCCTGATGAGGAGATGGATTTGCTTGATGATGTTGACCTTCTCTCCACCATCGTGGTTGACAAGGCGTTGAAAGATTCTGTCCACTCTCATAATTTTAACCCCGATGACGCAGTTATCCAACTTATAAAGTATGAGCCTAACTGCCTTGAGTACTCTTTCTCATCTGATACACAACAACTTGCAGTATTCTCTGAAATTTTCTACTATACAGGGTGGAAGGCGTACATTGATGATAAGGAGGCTCCATTCTTCCGTGCCGACTACCTGTTGCGGGCAATGAATCTTAAACCTGGAAATTATAAAATAACATTCCGTTTTGAGCCATCGTCGTACATAATTGGAAAAAATATTGCAATTATTTCATCAATACTCTTGACTTTGGCTTTTTGTGGTATTATCTTTGCATCTTTAAAAAATAAAAAGGCATAGTATGTCAGTTCATTCAGCACACATATTCAATTCACGTGTCACCTCAGTCATAAGTATCTCTCTTGTGCTTCTCCTTATAGGTGTCACCACGGCGTTACTTCTTCTCTCAAGTGACCTTTCAGTCGCGGTCAGAGAGAATATAACAATGTCAATAGTCCTTAAAGATGACATAAAGAACGCTGATGTTCAGAAACTCCAGAAAACAATAGATGCGGAGGCTTACTGCAAGTCCACAGAGTATGTTGACAAGGAGACCGCCGCTAAGGAACTTGCTGAGGACTTAGGTCAGGACCCTGTTGAATTTCTTGGTTTCAACCCATTGCTTGGCTCAATAGAGATGCGTCTGAACGCAGACTACGCCAACACTGACAGTATAGCGCAGATAGAGGCAGGGCTTCGCCGTATGCCTGAGGTTAAAGATGTGATATATCAGGAGGTGCTTGTAGATGCGGTCAATAAGAATGTACAGCGTGTTTCAGCACTGCTATCTCTCTTTGCCATACTTCTTATACTTATCTCATACGCATTAATAAGCAATACAGTGCGTCTGACAGTATATGCCAAGCGTTTCCTCATACATACAATGCAACTTGTGGGAGCCACAGGTACGTTCATCAGACGTCCGTTCCTTGCCGAGGGTGCTGTAACAGGTATAGTATCCGCCATAATCGCTATGGGAATGCTCTCAGGAATTGTATTTTGGGCACACTCAGAAATATCTTCGTTTATGACAACAGAGATGCTTCACACAATGCTCATATCATTCATTGTAATGATACTCTCAGGTATTCTTATAACACTTATAGCAACATATCTCTCTGTCACCCGATACCTCAGAATAAAGGTGGATGATATGTATTACATTTAATTTAATCTAATTTTTTGCAAATGAAAGAGATAAAAGAAGAAGACAACAAACGTCTGCCTCTGTTTAATATTTATATGATTGCAGCGGGAGTGGTTGTTATAGTCATAGGTCTCATACTTATGTATGCAGGACCTGACAGTGAGGCCTTTTTTGAGCCTGATATATTCTCAGTACGCCGTATAACAGTGGCTCCTATAGTAATATTCATAGGTTTCATATCAATAATATTCTCAATCCTATGTCCGAAATCCAAGCGTTAGTATTAGGCCTTATACAAGGTCTGACAGAGTATCTTCCAGTCAGTAGCAGCGGCCATCTTGAAATTGGTCACGCACTTTTCGGCATATCAGGTGAGGATAATCTGACATTTGATGTCGCCGTTCACGTTGCCACTGTGCTTAGCACACTTGTAGTGCTGTGGTCAGAGATAGCATGGCTATTCAAGGGCTTTTTTACAAAAACAGGATGGCGTGTTGAGGAGTGGAACAGTGAGAAGCAGTATGTAGCAAAGATATTGGTATCAATGATACCTGTGTTTATAGTGGGAATCTTCTTCAAAGATGCCGTAGAGGCACTCTTTGGCTCAGGTTTGCTGTTGGTGGGTATCTGCCTTCTTGTGACAGCGGCACTGCTTACCTTCTCATACTTTGCCAAACCTCGCCAGAAAGAGGATATCTCTTACCTTGATGCCTTTATTATAGGTATAGCACAGGCAGTTGCGGTATTGCCAGGACTCTCACGCTCTGGCAGCACCATAGCCACAGGCTTGTTGCTTGGTGACAAAAAAGAGAAGGTGGCTCAGTTCTCATTTCTTATGGTTATAATCCCTATTTTGGGAGAGGCGTTCCTTGAGTGTGTAAAGGCTGTTAAAGATGGTGGTTTTGATACCACGATACCTCTCTCATCACTAATAATAGGGTTTGTGGCAGCATTTGTCTCAGGCTGTCTTGCATGCAAGGCAATGCTTAAGATTGTTAAGAACGGCAAACTTATATGGTTCGCAGTGTACTGTGCTGTAGTAGGAAGTGTCGCAATAATTTTTAGTTAACAGTGAACTTTGTTAGTGGACAGTGGACGATGGACAATGGACAGTTAAAAGACACTGTCAACTGTCAACTGTCAACTATCAACTTACAAGACGCGGTTCTTTGTATTGACAAGCCCCTATATTGGACATCGTTCACTTTAGTAGGTAGAGTGCGTTGGGCAATATCCCATTATTTGGGAACAAAAAAGGTGAAGGTAGGGCACGCGGGAACTCTTGACCCACTTGCCACTGGGGTGATGATTATTTGTACGGGCAAGTGCACAAAGAGAATTGAGGAGTTGCAGTCGGGTTCAAAGGAGTATGAAGCCACGTTGTGTTTAGGAGCCGTGACGCCATCGTTTGATATGGAACATCCTGTGTCTGAGACATTCCCCACTGAGCATATCACACGGGAATTGGTGGAGGATACATTGAAAGACTTTGTGGGAGAGCAGGAACAGATACCGCCACTATTCTCTGCGGTCAAGATTGATGGCAAACGTGCATATAAGATAGCCCGTGCTGGTGCTGAGGCTGAAATAAAACCAAAGCGCATTACAATAGGGGAGATTGAGTTGCTTGACTACTCAATGCCTTACATAAAGATAAGAGTGACTTGCAGTAAAGGTACCTATATCAGGGCGTTGGCTCGTGACATAGGGGCAAGACTTGAGAGCGGGGCGTACCTTACTCAGTTAAGGAGAACCAGAGTAGGTGATATTAGACTAGATGATTGTCAGACGTTCAGTCAGTTCAAGGCTATGCTCGGTCAGAGTGATGATGATTTGGTTGAGAGAGATACTAAGAAGTTGGAGGAATCAAACAAACGAATAATATAGAATGTAATTTTTTATGAAGTTATCACAATTTAAGGTCAGAATTCCGGTGGAGTTGGTTGCTTTGCATCCGGTGGAACACCGTGATGAGGCTCGTCTTCTTGTTGTAAACAGGGTTACGGGTGCGTTTGAACACAAGTTGTTCAAGGAGGTTGTAAGCTACTTCTCTGATGGGGATGTATTTGTTTTTAATGATACTAAGGTCTTCCCTGCACGTCTTTGTGGCAACAAGGAGAAGACCAATGCCTACATACAGGTATTCCTTCTCAGGGAACTGAATCCTGATTTGAGACTATGGGATGTGCTTGTTGACCCGGCAAGAAAGATAAGAATAGGCAACAAACTCTATTTTGGAGAGGATAACTCAATGGTTGCTGAGGTCATAGACAACACCACTTCACGCGGTCGTACTCTCCGTTTCCTTTATGACGGAGACCACGATAGTTTCAAAAAAGACCTTTTTGACCTTGGAAAGGCTCCTCTGCCAGATGACTTTCTAAAGTTGCGTGAGGTTGAGCCGTCTGATATTGATGATTATCAGACAATATTCGCAAAAAATGAGGGTGCTGTGGTGGCACCTGCCGCAAGTCTGCATTTCAGTCGTGAACTTATGTTACGTCTGCAAATTAAGGGCATAAAGCCGTCATTCCTTACTCTTCACTCAGGACTATGCAATTTTGCCGAGATTGATGTTGAGGATTTGACAAAATACAAGATGGACTCAGAACAACTCATAGTCAATGATGATGTGGTAAGTGCTGTAAATCACGCAAGAGAGAATGAACACAAGGTATGTGCTGTAGGAACATCGGTGATGCGTGCTTTGGAGACTGCTGTCTGCACTAACGGAATGATTAAGCCGTATGAGGGCTGGACAAACAAGTTTATATTCCCTCCGTATGATTTTTCTGTGGCGAGTGCTATGATTGCTAATTTCTATGGCTCACAGTCACAACTTCTTATGATGACGGCTGCTTTCGGAGGCTATGACTTGATAATGGATGCCTATCAGGAGGCTATCAAGGAGAAGTATAGATTTGGTATATATGGTGACGCAATGCTTATTATATAACAAAAAACCATCTTAAATTTTAAATACGAAAAAATAGTGTTATATTTGCACCGCTTTAAAACGAATATTAATAATTTTTACACAATATGCAAAACAAAGGATTTGTAAGAGCAATAGCCTATGCAATGGCTTTAGTGTGCTTGTTCTACCTTTCATTCAACTTTGTAACCTCATACTACGCTGATAAGGCAGTTGAGGTTTCCGGTGGTGATAAGGCGGTTGAGACTCACTATCTTGACTCTATGGCCACAGAGAGGGTGTGGCTTGGTTACACTCTAAAGGAGTGTCGTGAGAATGAATTGAACCTGGGTCTTGATCTTAAAGGCGGTATGAACGTTATTCTTGAGGTCTCTGTCCCCGACATTGTACGTACCTTGTCAGGCAACTCAAAGGACGAGCAGTTCAACAAGGCTATGGAGATTGCCATAGCACGTCAGGTTGACAGTCAGAAAGATTTTGTAGACTTGTTCAAAGAGGCTTTTGAGGGTATAGACCCCAATGCAAAACTGTCAGTCATATTCTCTACATTTGACCTTAAGGATAAAGTCTCTCTAAAGAGTACTAATGATGAGGTGATATCTGTTATAAAAGATGAGGTTACAGCAACAGTTGATAACTCATTCAATGTTCTGCGTACCCGTATTGACCGTTTTGGTGTTGTTCAACCAAATATCCAACGTCTTGAGACAAACGGTCGCATACTTATAGAACTTCCTGGTGTCAAGGAACCGGAACGTGTCCGCAAACTTCTTCAGGGAAGCGCATCTCTTGAGTTCTGGGAGACTTACAATCTTAATGAAATCTATTCTCAACTTGAGGAGGCTCAGGCTGTAATAAAGAGCACCATTGCATCTACTGACACAGTTAAGGTTGCTGAGGTTGCTACAGAGACCGCCCCTGCTGAGACTGCTCCTGTTTCAGAAACAGATTCTCTAATGGCTAAACTTGCTGAGGCTGCAAAGGCTGAGCAAGATTCTGTTAAGATGATGGCGGAGTTCGCTAAGGAGAATCCTCTGTTCAGTATTCTTCAACTAAACACATATAACGGACAACTTGCACCGTCACCCGCAGTTGGTGTTGTAAGCGTTCGTGATACCGCTACTGTTACAAAGTATCTGAATATGCGTCAGGTTAAGGAGGTTCTTCCTCGTGACCTTGCGTTCCGCTGGACTGTAAAACCAGTTGATAAGAAGGGTCTCTACTATGAACTTGTTGCCATTAAGGTTACGAATCGTGATGGAAAGGCACCTCTTGGCGGTAATGTCATAGTTGATGCTAAAGATGAGTTGAGCCAGTTCTCCGCCGCTTGTACGGTTAGTATGACAATGAACCCTGAGGGTGCTAAGGTTTGGGCTCGTCTCACAAAGGAGAACATAGGGCGTAGCATAGCCATTGTTCTTGATAATATGGTTTACTCATTCCCTAATGTGAATTGTGAGATTACTGGTGGTCGCTCTGAGATTTCAGGAAACTTCACACCACAAGAGGCAAAGGACCTTGCCAATGTTCTTAAATCAGGTAAGATGCCTGCCCCTTCACGCATTATTCAAGAGGATGTAGTGGGTCCTTCATTAGGACACGAGGCTATAACACAAGGTATGTGGTCATTTGTCATAGCCTTTGTTGTTGTAATGCTCTATATGATTTGTATGTATGGTGGCGTTCCTGGTCTTATTGTAGATGCCGCTCTGCTTATAAACGTATTCTTCCTTGTTGGTATTCTTGCTTCATTCAAGGCGGTGCTTACACTTCCTGGTATAGCAGGTATTGTGCTTACAATGGGTATGGCTGTAGATGCTAACGTTCTTATTTATGAGCGTATCAAGGAGGAACTCAAGGCTGGTAAACAGCACAAGACAGCGGTATCAGAGGGATATAAGAACGCTCTCAGTGCTATTATAGACAGTAACGTAACAACAATACTTACAGGTATTATCCTGTTTATGTTCGGTACAGGTCCTATCAAGGGCTTTGCCACAACACTTATCATAGGTATTATTACATCATTCTTCACAGCCGTATTCATTACACGTCTTATATGGACATCTATGGCTGAGAGCGGTAAGGCTTCAAAATACTCATTCACAACAAAAATTTCAGAAGGGCTTCTTGACGGAGTTAATGTTAACTGGATTGGTATTAGAAAGATTGGCTACATAATACTTGGCTCTATACTGTTAATCTGTGCTGTCTCACTCACTTTCCGCGGACTTGAGTCTGGTATTGATTTCACAGGTGGTAGAAACTATGTTGTCAGATTCGAACAGAAGGTAAGCACCGCCAATGTGGCTGAATTGCTTGAGCCAAACTTCCCTGACGCATCTGTGACAGTAATCACAATTGGCGACGAGAATCAGGTTAGAATCTCAACCAACTATAAGATTGCATCTAATGACAAGAGCGTTGATGATGAGGTTGAGTCAATTATATATGAGAGCCTGAAACCTGTCATAGCAAATGACGGCGTTGATAAGGAGATGTTCTTAAAGGGTTATATTGTTGAGAATGGCGTGGCATCTCTCTCAACTTCTGAGACTGTATCAAGTCTCGGTGTTCAGAGTTCACAGAAGGTAGGCCCTGCCATTGCCGATGATATAAAGCGTGATGCTGTTCTTGCGGTGCTCTTCTCACTTATCGGAATATTCCTATATATCTTAATCCGTTTCCGCAATGTCTCTTATAGTTTCGGCGCAGTTGTATCACTTATGCATGACACCTTGATTATTCTTGGAACGTACTCATTGTTTTACTCAATTATGCCGTTCTCAATGGAAGTTGACCAGTCATTCATAGCCGCTATACTGACTATAATAGGTTACTCAATTAATGATACGGTGGTTGTGTTTGACCGTGTGCGTGAGTTGAGAACTCTATATCCTACAAGAGATATAAAGGAAACAATCAATGATGCTGTTAACGCCACATTGGTTCGTACATTCTCAACGTCATTCTCTACGTTCATAGTACTTCTTGTAATATTCTTATTAGGAGGTGAGACCATACGTGGATTCGTGTTCGCTCTTATGATTGGTGTTATTGCCGGAACAATCTCAACACTCTTCATATCAGTTCCTCTTGCCTACGATGTTACAAAAAAGAAGAAAAATGAGGTGATTGAGAAGAAATAATAGAAAAAATCCCATAATTAAGGGCGAGGCGTTCAGTCCCGCCCTTTTTGTTTGTTTATATGACAGATTTTTTTTAACTTGCACCCAAATTATATCAATAACCTAAAAAATAGATATATGAAAAAACTTGTTACTTCTCTTTTGTTTCTTGCTATTGTGGCTCTTGCTATGGCCCAAGTCTCAACTATCCCAGCTTTGATTGCCAGGGATTATGCAGGCGAGTTTACTGTTCTGTTTGACCCTACGCAGGGTGACGGTGGTATGATTGGCGCCACCACCTGCTATGCTCATACAGGTGTTATTACAACTAAAAGTAAAAGTGACTCAGACTGGAAACACGCTCCGACGTGGGGAGACAACGCTGCAAAGTATAAAATGACAAAGAACGCCGACGGTCTGTGGGAACTCAAGATAACAGGCGGTATGAAGAGTTACTACAATATAGGTGCTACAGAGGAAATTACAAAACTTGCATTTGTTTTCCGTGATGAGAAGGCTGAAAAACAAGGAAAAGCGGCAGGTGGCAAGGATATCTTATATGAACTTGTTGAGCCGGGTAAAACCGCTGTAAAAATAACTAAGCCAGCCGATGGTAATATTTTAGAAGTAGGCTCAAGTGTTGATTTTGTAATCAATGTCACAAATGACGCTGCCTCTTGCTCTTTGAGTGTCGGGAAAGAAGAGCCTCTGATTTTGGCTTTCACAGACAGAGAGGCAAAAACCAGTGTGACAATATCATCTGTAGGTCTATGCCCTGTAAAGGTTTCTGTTACACATAATGATGAGACGGTAACAGATTCCATCTGTCTCTATATGGCAAACCCTGAAATACACAAACCACTTCCAGAGGGAATAGAAGAGGGTATTAACTATAATCCGGAGACCCAAGAGGTCACTCTTGCGTTCAGGGCTCCGTTTAATGAGTCAATATACATACTTGGTGATTTCAATGACTGGGAGATGAATGAGGATTATCATATGTATATTGCAGATACTCTGATGAAAGACCCGGTTATCACAGTAACTGAGAAAACCCGTATATTCTGGCGTACTTTCCGTCTTGAGGATCCTTCAAAGAAATATGGTTTTGTATATAAGGTTGATGGAGACCTCCTTGTAAGCGACCCATACGCCACAGTATGTCTTGACCCTTGGAATGACAAGTATATCAAGTCGTTAATGGATACAAAACTGCCTGAATATCCGTCAAAGATTAAAGACACTTTTGTCTCTGTGCTTGAGGTGGGTGAGAAACCGTATGATTGGAAGTATGATGACTTCAAGATTGACAGTGAGAAAGACCTTATAATTTATGAGTTGCACGTCCGTGACTTCACTAACAGCAAAACTCTTACAGGTGTTCTGACTAATCTGGATTACTTGAAGGAACTTGGTATCAACGCAATTGAGTTAATGCCGATAAATGAGTTTGACGGGAATGACAGTTGGGGCTACAATCCAAATCACTTCTTTGCATACGACAAGGCATACGGAAATAAGGATAGGTATAAACTGTTTATTGATGAGTGCCATAAGCGTGGCATAGCAGTGATTGTTGATATGGTGTTTAACCACGCAACTGGTGTATGTCCTTTTGCAAAACTGTATTGGGCAGGAGACAAGACTGCGGCAAATAATCCTTGGTTTAACCAAGTTGCACGTCACCCGTACAATGTTTACCACGATATAAACCACGAATATGAGGGTACTCGTAAATATTTCCGCCGTGTACTTAAGTTCTGGCTTGATGAGTACAAGATAGATGGTTACCGTATGGACCTTGTGAAGGGACTTTCTCAAAGAGATTGCGGAGAGTCCGGTCAAAAGAAGAACTGGGATACTTATGACAAGACACGTATAGCCATCTTGAATGACTACTATCAAGCGGTTAAGGATGCTGACCGTGACGGTATTTTCATCTTGGAGCACCTTGGTGAATACAAGGAGCAGAAGGAGTTGTCTGATAATGGTATGTATCCTTGGCGTAATATGAACAACAGTTATTGCCAATCATTAATGGGGTATGCTTCAAACTCTAATTTTGTTGATTCCAATGGCAAGGGTGGTATGTTTGACAATGGCTTTGTAGGCTACGGAGAGAGCCATGATGAGGAGCGTAACGGTTATAAGGCTAATGCCTATGGCGTTGCGGCGGTTAAGGGCAAACCTGAGGAGTATTGCAAGCGTGTTCCTATGAATATGGCGTTCATTGCTTTACTGCCCGGACCAAAGATGTTATGGCAATTCCAGGAGATGGGTTATGATAAATCAATCAATATGTGTCAGGACGGTTCCATTAAAGATGATTGCCGCACTTATGCAAAACCAAACATTTGGGGATTGAAGTATGATAAGGTTGATTACAGACAGAAAGCATACAGTGATGCCGCAAAGGTGATCAAACTGCGTACAGAACACCCTGAGTTCTTTGCTTATGACAATGTTAAAACAACAAACTGCAGCTCTTCAACTTGGAAAGTACGCCGTTTGGATGTTAATTACATTGATCCTGATAACGGAGAAAATGACATTGACATTGTTGTAATGGCTAACTTTGACCCTATAAACTCTGTAATGACATCTGCAGATCTTACCCATATTGGTGTATGGTATGATTATATGACTGGTGAGGAGGTTAACTTCAAGCGTGTTGACAAGACAATCAACCTTGAGGCATCATCTATGAAGATTTATACAAGTCGCCGTATTTCAGAAAAGCCTGTTGGCGCTCAGGATGTTAAGAGTGCTGGTGCGGTTGTGTCAGTCTCTCCTACCGTTACATCAGACATTGTCAGCGTGTTCAGCTCTGAAGATGTTGTAGCAATCAATGTCGTTGATTTAAGCGGTAAGAGTGTGGCGTCGGTGGAGAATGAAGATGAAATCTCACTGGCATCATTGCCGCATGGTATGTATTTGGTTAATGTCCACACTGTAAGCGGAGACTCATCAACGCATAGAGTTATTAAGGAATAAGTATCACTATTAAATAAATGAACAATATTATGAAAACAGTATATAAAGTTTTTGCCGTAGTGGCACTTGTTATTCTGTGCTTGTCTTGTAATAAGACAGAACCAACATCGCTGACTTTAAGTAAGAGTGTCTCAACAATCCAAGCTGGTAAGACTGATACCATTGCTGTTACGGCTACTCCTGTTATTGAAGGTGTCTCAGTAACCGCTGAGACATCAAGTGATGATGTGGCAACTGCCAGAATTGACGCCGGCAAGTGTATTATCACAGGTGTGGCACGTGGTGTGGCTACAATTACAGTGGCATACAACGGAGCTACAGCTGTTGTGAATGTCACAGTGTTTAATCAAGATCAGATTGAAAAACGCTGGCCTGATGAACTGAATACAACTATGGGTAGATTCATAAAGGTTCAGAGAGATTCTGTCAATGCCTTCCAGATGGGTTCTACAGATGGTGAGTCTGATGAGCAACCTGTTCACGGTGTCATATTAAGCAAATCATTCTATATTGCCGAATTTGAACTTACACAGGAACTTTGGGAGTCTGTTATGGGTTCAAATCCGTCAGTTGATGTAAATCCTAAATATCCTGTAAACAACGTTACCGTAACAAACGTGCAGTCATTTATAGCAAACTTGAATAAGGCTACAGGACGCACATTCCGTCTTCCTACTGAGGCTGAATGGGAATTTGCCGCAAGGGGTGGTGTGAAGAGCAAAGGATATAGGTATAGCGGTAGCAACACTCTTAGTGAAGTGGCTTGGTTTGATGACAACGCCGGAGACCTGCCTCGTGAGGTTGGTAAAAAGCAACCTAATGAACTTGGTTTGTATGATATGTCCGGGAATATTCAGGAGTTATGTTCTGATAAGTATGCCGCATATAAGGAGGGTACTGTTATTGACCCGGCGGCAACAACCGGTAACCGTTACAATGCTCGTGGTGGAAAATTTGACGACCCATCATCAAGTTGTACAAATACATTCAGGAAAGATTGTGTCGGAACTTCAGATAAGTTCTATAACCTTGGTTTCCGTTTAGTTATATCTGAACCTCTTGAGTCAGAACTGAAGTAGAGGTTACTCAGTACAGTTGGTGCATATTTTACAGCACTTTCTGTTTTTGAATACAGTGTTTATAAAATAAGAGGCCTTTTGTGAGTGCAGTATGCCGCAAAGGGCTTCTTTTGTTGTGCCTGCCTTGAACAGATTCCCGTAACTGTGCGCGCAATCCTTGTCAAAACAACAAGGAAGCACCTCTCCATCTGTTGTTATCACTATGCTGCTTACTACTCTCCAGCAGCGGTTGTGCAGTTTCCTCTTTATTGTCAGAGAGCCTTTCTTGTATCGGCTGTTTTTTTCATCAGCAGGCATTAATGGATCACTATTGTAGAATTGTGCTGTTTTGAAAGTTGTCTTCCATACACCAAGTCTCTTGCCCAATGCTTTTATTTCATCTCTTTGATTCTCTGTGGAACTGAGTAACAGGCATTGTAGTTCTACCTTCAGCCCTGATGTGACAGCGTTTGCTATGCCATCAATCACTTTGTTGAAATCTCCGCCTCTTCTGTATTTGACGTAACTCTCCTCATCGGCTCCGTCAAGGCTTACAATCAGATGGCTCAGCCCGGCATCGCTAAGTCTTTTGCAGGTGTCTGCATCAAGGAAATGACCGTTAGTGGAGACAGAACTCTTTATTCCATTCTCTGTGGCGTATCTCACCATCTCAGGCAGGTCTTTGTTTAAGGTTGGCTCGCCCTGAAAGTATAAGTTTAGGTATATTAATTCAGGTGTCAGTGTGTCAACAGCCTTTTTGAAGTTATCAAGTGATAGTAATGACGCTTTTTTTGTTATCAAGCCAAGTCCGGTAGGACATTGGGTGCAATGCAGGTTACAGTAGTTTGCAGGTTCTATTGATGCCGACAGTGGCATACCAAGCCTGACATCTCTGCGTAGCGTTAACGAGAGAAGGTAACTTACGCATACCTTTATTGCGTTTACCGCTTGTGCTGTTTTTATAAATATTGAGGTTCCTGTTATCATTTTGTTACAAAAATAGTGTATAAAACTCACATTTTTTGATATTTATGAAAAAAAATACAAAATAATGTGTTTTATGTTACTAATTATTTTTATCTTTGCACGATATTTGTCAGGTGAATTTTATATACACAACTAAATTTTATAACATTATGAAAAAGAATCTATTTCGTTTAGGTTTAGGCATGATGCTTGTTACAATGCTTGCATCTTGTGCCAAATTGGGTGATATGCAGCCAGAGTATTTCGCTGTAAACCCAAATCCGCTAGAGGTTAAAGCTGGTAAGGTAGAAGGTACAATTACCGCTAAGTTCCCAGAGAAGTACTTCGTTAAGAAGGCTGTGGTTGAAGTTACTCCTGTTCTTCGTTATGAGGGTGGTGAGGCTGTCGGTCAGACAGTAACATACCAAGGTGAGAAGGTTAAGGGTAATGATGAGACAATTCAATACAAGGCTGGTGGTACAGCTTCTATGAATTTCTCATATGACTATGTTCCTGCCATGGCCAACTCAGTTCTTACACTTCGTTTCAAGGCTGTAGTTGGTAAGAAAGAGGTTGAGATTCCTGATGTTGACATTGCTGTAGGCTGTCTTGCAACTTCAACTCTTGCTGACGCCACAACAGTTAAGCCTGCATTTGCAAAGGATAACTTTGTACGTGACACAAAAGAGGTTACAGAGGCTAACATTATGTTTGATATCCAACGTGCTGATGTTAAGACAAATGATGAGTTCAAGGCTCTTGCTAAGGCTGAGAAGGATGCTGCCGCTGATTCTCTTCGTGTAATTGACGGTCTTACACTTGTTTCTACAGCATCTCCTGATGGTGGTGTTGAGCTTAATGAGAAACTTGCCGCTCAGCGTCAGAAGAACACATCAGACTTCCTTAAGAGACAAAAGAGCCAGGCTACTCTTGACGCTCAATACATAGCTCAGGATTGGGATGGTTTCCAGAAACTCGTTCAGGCTTCTTCTGTAAAGGATAAGGATCTTATTCTTCGCGTTCTTGGTTCATACGCTGATCCTGAGACACGTGAGAAAGAGATTAAGAACCTCTCAGCCGCTTACACTGAGTTGGCATCTGACATTCTTCCTGCTCTTCGTCGTTCTCATATGGAACTTAATGTTACTCTTAAGGGTAAGACAGATGAGCAGATTCTTGCTCTTGCTGAGTCAAAACCAGATTCCCTTACAGTTGAGGAGTTGATGTTCGCCGCTAAGCTTGCTTGCCAGGCTGGTAATAAAGAGGCTTCCGCTAAGTACACAGAGCAGAACGCTGTTCAAAATCCTAATGATTGGAGAACTCAAAATAACCTTGGTGCTGTTAAAATCTCTAAGGGTGATGTAGCGGCTTCTAAGAACGCTCTTAACAATTCTGTGAACAACGGCGGTTCTAATGCTGCTGAGACAAACTTCAACCTTGCTCTTGTATCTCTTGCTGAGAATGATACAGAGGCCGCCAAGGGTTACTTTGGTAAGTCTGCAGGTGTTGAAAACTTAGGTGAGGGTCAAGGTCTTCTCTATCTAGAGGAAGGTGACTACGCTAAGGCTGTATCTTCTTTCGGTAACACAACATCTAACAACGCAGCTCTTGCACAACTTCTTGTAAATGACAATGCAAAGGCTCTGTCAATTCTTAACAATGTTGAGAAGAAGGATGCTACAACTTACTACTTGCTCGCAATTTGTGCCGCTCGTACAGCGGATGACGCAAATGTAATGGCTAACTTGAAAGAGGCTGTAGCTCTTGACAACGCATACGGTCAGAGAATGACTACAGACCTTGAGTTTGCTAAATATTGGACAAATGATGATTTCAAGGCTATCGCTAAGTAATCAGAAAAAAGCAATCACAAAAAAACCTGCCAATTATTTGGCAGGTTTTTTTATTAGGTGATATTTATTATATGTTTTGAATATAACTTATAATAAATTACTCTTTGTCCATTCCCTTCTTATATAGGAGTACGTGAACGATTGCTCCTACAACGAGAAGAACCATTCCTATAGCAAGGGTAATGTTTGTCTCAAAGTTTGCCAATGCGGGTACAATTAGGGTCAACGCTCCTAAAAGTACGATAATAATTCCAAGGTATTTCATATTTGTTTGTATTGATTTTAGTTTCTATATGCAAAGAAACAAATAATTCCTCTAATAAAAAAGTTTTTCACCTATTTTCAAACGCCGAAGAGTTCTTCTTCGCTGTCATTCTCAATTCTTAGATTTGATATAATGAACTCCTGCCTCTCCGGAGTGTTCTTGCCCATATAGAAACTCAACAGGTTATTAACCGCATCTTCCTTTTTAATAGTTACGGGGTCAAGTCTTATATCTTTGCCAATAAAATCAGCGAATTCGTCGTGGGAAATCTCTCCAAGACCCTTAAATCTTGTTATCTCTGCAGTTGAGCCTAACTTGTTGATTGCATTCACACGTTCCTCATCAGTGTAGCAATAGAATTTCTCTTTTTTATTACGAACTCTGAAGAGCGGGGTCTGCAAAATATAAACGTGTCCCATTTTTACTAAATCAGGGAAGAATTGAAGAAAGAAGTTAAGCAACAACAGCCTTATGTGCATACCGTCATCATCAGCATCTGTGGCTATGATGACTTTATTATAACGTAATCCTTCGAGTCCGTCTTCAATGTTGAGAGCCGCTTGTAGTAGGTTGAACTCCTCATTCTCATAGACAACCTTTTTTGTCAGTCCGTAACTGTTAAGTGGTTTTCCTCTCAAACTGAAAACGGCTTGTGTGTTTACATCTCGGCTTTTGGTTATGGAACCGCTTGCGGAGTCACCCTCAGTTATAAAAATGGAACTTGCAAGACGCATAGTCTCATCTTTCCCCTCATTCAGGTGGCATCGGCAATCACGCAGTTTGCTATTGTGCAAGTTCGCCTTTTTGGCTCTCTCTTTAGCCTGCTTTGATATGCCTGCTATTGCTTTACGCTCACGTTCTGAATCCTGTATCTTCTTATTGATTATCTCAGTTACATCGGGGTTCTTGTGCATAAAGTTATCTAACTCTTTCTTTAGAAAGTCAGATACAAATTTTGCAATAGATGGTCCGTCTGGTCCCATATCCTTTGAACCGAGTTTAATCTTTGTCTGAGACTCAAATACAGGTTCCTCCACACCTATGGAGATGGCGGCACACAGTCCGCTCCTTATGTCGGCATATTCAATATTCTTGTTGAAGAATTCTTTTACAGTGCGGGCAAAAGCCTCTCTGAAAGCGCTTTGGTGGGTTCCGCCTTGTATGGTGTATTGTCCGTTAACAAATGAATAGTACTCTTCACCGTATTGGTTTGTGTGCGTGAATGACACTTCAATATCCTGCCCCTCAAGGTGTACAATAGGATATAGTGTCTCAGATGTAACCTTTTCATTCAGTAAGTCCAGCAGACCGTTCTTTGAAGCGAATTTAACTCCGTTAAGAGATAGCGTAAGACCAGGATTCAGATAGCTGTAGTTTCTCAGCATATCTTCTATTATGTCAGAATGAAACCTGTAATTGCCGAATATTTTCTCATTGCTGTCAGGGGTGAACTCAATGAATGTCCCGTTTTTCTCTGAGGTATCCTCCAACCCCCACTCCTCTACAAGTTTGCCACACTCAAAGTAGGCTCTCTTTGCTTTACCGTCTCTATATGCTATTGCGGTATAGGTGCTTGAGAGAGCGTTAGCCGCCTTTGCACCCACGCCATTTAGTCCAATACTCTTTTTAAATACCGCTGTGTCATACTTTGCACCTGTATTCATAACAGAGACGCACTCAACAAGTTTTCCAAGTGGTATTCCACGTCCGTAGTCTCTGACAGAGACGGTGCGGTCATTAAGGGTAATGTCAATTCTATTGCCTGCCTTCATTCTGAATTCGTCAATAGAGTTGTCAATAACCTCCTTCAAAAGCACGTATATTCCGTCGTCAGCAGATGAACCGTCGCCAAGTTTTCCTATGTACATACCAGGACGTAGCCTGACGTGTTCCAAACCCTCCAAATGCTTGACTTGATCCTCTGTGTACTCTGCTCCCGGATTAAAATTAATTGTGGATTGTTCTTCTGCCATCTGATTTTAGGTAGGTTCTATTTATTAGTATTTTTGTATTTAATTAATTCTCAAATTTACAAAAATATAAGAAAAAACGCTACTTTTATGGAATAAAGTTTTTAACAGTAAATGAGAAGATCAGTAAAAAGAGGAATGTGTAGAATAATACAATCCCTGCCTTTGATTTGCTAAATTCAACATAGAAGGGCAGAGTCACTCCTGTCAGAAGGCATATTGTTGGTTCATAGAGTGCTTTTTCATTAAAAAGAATCATCAGCGTTATTGCAACAAACAGAATAATGTAATTGAACAGCAATGTGTGGCGGAACAATATACTGTTGGATCTGAACCTTGCTATAAATGCTATGTATGCTATTATAATATATACCCCGATGGCTGAGCAGACTATTATCTCATAGATTGATAGTTTTATAACTGAGATAGGGTTATATAGTGTTTGTATGTGTTCTGACACTATAGCAATATCAGATGTAAGGTATACCAGAGCATAGATAACAGCGTAAACAAATCCGGCACCCAATATTGATGCGGAAATGTTAATTGTGTTGATTTTGTCATACAGAGCGAATCCCAGGAAAATGAAGGGGATAAAAGCCACCATAGTGCCTGAAATCAGAGACCCTATAGCCATCGCCGCCATAATGTTAAAGACCCTCCACGCACAGCGCTCCTCTTTTTGAAGCGTGGTGGTCATATACCAGGAAAAAAGTATTATTGTGGCACACACATAACCCCTCCAACAGCCTGAATCATACCTTGTGGCACCCATTGAGACAATAACAAAGAATGCCGGAAGTATAATGTTCTTTTTAATTATTGACAGACTGTTTGCAACTGTCGCTACCGCAATTGCCCCTGCAAGAGGAAATAACGTGGCTGATATTCTGATCCATAGCGGATTACCTGAATTGGTGTAAACAGGAATCAGCATAAATACAAATGTCACTACTGTAATAATAAGCAGAGCGGTGACACTGATGGTCTGATTATTGTCATATCTGCTGAAGCGCATTTGAATTCAGATTATAAGGCCTTTATTTCAGGTCAAAACCAATGTCTCTTCTAAAGTATTTGCCATCAAAGTCTATGGTTCTTGCCGCGTCAAATGATTTGGCAAGAGCCTCGTCTTTTGTAGCTCCGTATGAACTTACGGCAATAACCCTGCCCCCACTTGTAACCGTTGAGCCATCTTTAAGAGTAGTGCCAGCGTGGAACACAACACTCTCTCTCACGTTCTCAATGCCGGTAATAACCTTGCCCTTCTCGTATGCCTCAGGATAACCGCCTGAAACAAGCATAACCGATACGGCATATCTGCTATCCTTTTCAATTCTCTGTCTGCTCAGAGTACCGTTTGCCACAGCCTCAAAAAGTTCAACTATGTCATTCTTAAGACGCAACATAACCGACTCTGTCTCAGGGTCTCCCATACGGGCGTTATACTCAATTACGTATGGCTCTCCACCAACATTTATAAGTCCGAAGAATACAAAACCCTTGTAGTCAATCCTCTCACTAAATAGTCCGTCAATTGTAGGTTTTATAATACGGTTTTCAATCTTATTCATAAACTCCTCCGTAACAAAACTTACAGGAGAGATTGAGCCCATACCGCCTGTATTCAGCCCCTTATCGCCTTCCCCTATACGCTTGTAATCCTTAGCCTCAGGCAGAATAACATAATCCTTGCCATCAGTGAGAGCAAATACACTGCATTCAATACCACTTAGGAACTCTTCAATAACAACAGTGGCGCTTGACGCCCCGAACTTTCCGCCAAGCATCTCATCAAGTTCACTGTAAGCCTCATCAAGCGTGTCAAGGATGAGGACTCCTTTACCAGCAGCCAGACCGTCTGCCTTAAGAACGTATGGTGCTTTCAGTGCCTTTAGGAAAGCCTTGCCCTCATCAAGATTCTTAGAACTTACAGATAGGTATCTTGCGGTGGGAATGTTATGACGCATCATAAACTGTTTTGCAAAATCCTTGCTGCCCTCCATCTGAGCGCCATAGGCAGAAGGTCCAATAACCGTTATTCCGCTCAGTTTGGAATTTTTCTTGAAATAGTCATATATTCCCTTTACAAGCGGGTCTTCAGGACCTACCACAACCATTTTTACATCATTCTCCAATGCAAATTCGCCTAACGCCTCAAAATCGTCAGCCTTTATGTTTACATTTACGCCCACACTAACAGTGCCAGCGTTGCCTGGAGCAATAAAAAGTTTGTCAACT
Source organism: Candidatus Enterocola sp. (assembly GCA_045617165.1). GTDB lineage: Bacteria > Bacteroidota > Bacteroidia > Bacteroidales > Paludibacteraceae > Enterocola. The sequence continues at coordinate 28,466 of JAZLIE010000097.1, forward strand.
CTGCTGCTTTGAGCTATTTTCCACGCAAGCGCATGCTCACGTCCACCTGAACCTAGTAGTAGTATATTCATAACTAAAAATTGAAAGTTAACTTTTCTTTATTCACTATTAACTATTCACTAACTTCTTGAATTCGTATCCCTGCTCTAACCAATATTCAATTGCCTTTGGTAGTGCGTACCTCATATTCTCCATAGCCTTGAGAGAATCGTGGAATACCACGATGGAACCGTTTCTGGAGTATTTCTTTGCAATGTCAAGCACTTTGCCGCCATCAAGACTTTGGTCATAATCACGCGTAAGCACGTCCCATAGCACAACCTGATATTTGCCACTGAGAGCCTTCACCTGAGATTGTTTTATATGCCCGTGCGGCGGACGGAAAAGATGGCTCTCAATCAACTCACCAGCCTTTTTTATGTCAGCCATAAAAATGCTGTCATCTTTGTAAAGACCCCTTTTATGGTCATACCCGTGAACCCCTACAGAGTGACCCCGTTGCAGAATCTCAGAATAAAGTTCAGGATACTTCTCAACATTCCTTCCCACGCAAAAGAAGGTTGCTTTTATCCCATATTTGTCAAGCAGGTCAAGAATCCACACTGTGTTTTCTACGGTAGGTCCGTCATCAAAAGTAAGATATATAACCTTTTCAACAGGGCTCATCCGCCACAGAACCCCCTTCAACAGAGGGCGCAATATATCCGGAATCTGTTCAACAAACATCACTCACGGGCAGTATGGTAAAGAGAACTATGCTTCAAAAATAGTGTGTAATAGTTCTCAAACGCCTCATTATCATGGTCTCTTGCTATCATTGCAAGTTCCTGTAACGTAGCCAGACTCACGGCTATATCTTGCATCGCACTTGACAGTTGCGCACCCTTGAACTGACTCAACCATTGAAGATTCTTGTCTGCATCATCTGCTATCTTATAACCAAGTTCCTTAGCCTTATCACTCATTTTTATAGAGTAGTAGTTCTCAACAAAACCAACCGATGAGTAAGAGTGCTGTATGTTGTATCCGGGAACGTGCTTCAGACAATATTCAAGAGCTTCCGCGGCTCTTGCTGAATCTCCTTCAGCCACCAAGGCGTCAGTCAAACGGCTGAACATCTGACGTTGAGCCATACACATACGTTGAGCGTTCTCATCAAGATATATGTCAGGGTCCTCAATATTTCCGAACTTGAACTTGTTCATCATATTGTCATACATAATGTCTGTGGCTACTGAAATGTCCTCAGTATCTTTGTAAGGTACAATTCTGTATGCAAGACCCTCAAGTTGGAAATACTTTTTCATTCCCAAATACATATCTGAGCCCACTGTGACAGCATAGTATATAGGACGTTCCCAATTATTGTTGGCAATCATTTCAAGAACCATCAAATCACTCTTTGTCAAATAATTGCGGTTGCTTAAATCAATTATCATAGTATCCGCTATCCTATCTTTGTCACTCTCTTTTATAGCCCCTTGCTTAACAAGGTTATCCTTGTTCACAGGAACTGAGAATACTTTGCAAGGAATGAACTCCTTGTAACCGCCGCCTCTTGGGTCTGTTTTTGTGACAGGGTCATCGCTTGCCAAAAAGTTGTCAAGGGCGTACTTCAGGTCAATCGGTCCCTCAAACAGGTTATAGAGGTATATGACATCACGCTTCCCCTCCATATAGGTTTTCCTCTCCCAAGTTATAGGGAGACCTTTTGAATTATATGCGTCACGGCGCATTTGGTCAATATACCAGTCTGTCTGAAGATATGAGAGGTTACAAACCCTCTTGTCAAGTGAAACCGGAGCAGCCTCTGTGTCTTGTGTGTACCATAGAGGGAACGTGTCATTATCTCCGTTAGTGAATAATATGGCATTCTCTGCACAAGAGTTGAAGTAATTTAAGCCGAAATCCCTTACCAGATAACGCTTTGAACGGTCGTGGTCATCCCAGTTCTCACTTGCCATAATACAAGGAGCCGGAATAGATACAAGCAGGGCTACCGCCGCCGCCGCTATGCCGAGAACCTTTATATCTTTCAGGAATTTTGAAATGCCTGCCACGCCAAATCCAACCCAGATTGCAAAGGCGTAGAAACTTCCGGCGTATGCGTAGTCACGCTCACGGGGTTCTGACGGACCTTGATTCAAATATAACACAATTGCTATTCCTGTCATAAAGAAGAGAGTGAGCGTGATCCAGAATCCCTCTGATCCCTTTTTATTTGTTGATAACTGATAAATGATACCAATTATTCCAAGTAGCAGCGGTAACAGATAATAGGCGTTGTTTCCTTTATTTGTTGAGTACATAGGAGGCAGATCGTCCTGTGAACCAATCATTTTGGTGTCTATAAAGTCAAATCCGCTCTTCCAGTTGCCATTTGTAACCTCTCCGTGCCCTTGAATATCATTTTGTCGTCCGGCAAAATTCCAAAGGAAATATCTCCAATACATATAGTTCAGTTGATATGTGAAGAAGAAATCAAGGTTCTCTCCAAAGGTAGGAACCTTGACCTTTGTCTTTCTTCCGCACTCGTCATAGTCAACCATCTTGCCCTTTACATTAACCCAACTCTCATATAGTTTAGGGTGGTCACCCCGGCTGCTGTGCATTCTTGGAAACAAAGTCTTGAACTGACTGCCGTAAACAGCCTTGTAACTTGTTGAGGTAACTACATACTCATCTTTTTCATCGGGGCTGTTCTTCTCCTTTTTGCCGTAAGTCTTGCCGCCTTCAACGGTCTTTGGACGGCAGTAATCGCCCACAATCTCCAGTTCCGGCTCCGCACTGTAATAGGTACCGTAGAAGAGCGAACGGTCGTCATCGTACTGCTCACGGTTCAGGTAGTTCTTAAGGGAGAATACATTATCAGGTGAGTTCTGGTCCATAGGAGGGTTCGCTAAAGAACGCACTACTATGACAGCATAACTGCTGTAGCCAATAAGAATAACCGCCATTGATGTCACAATTGTGCTCATCAGGCGTATGTTTACCTCTTTTTTTATGCTGAAGTATATGATTACTGCGGCAATAATCAGAATGCCAATCCAAATGCTTCCACCAAGGAACGGTACGCCAAGCAGTGAGGCGGTCAGCAGAGAAGAGACCTTTATCCTTGTTGTATCCGGCTCTTTTCTGTAGAGTTCATAGATTGCCCATATCAATGACCCGATGGCAAGTACGCAATAGACCAGCGTGCCAGAGTTGAAAGGCAGGTGCAGGGTGTTCACAAAGAACAGTTCCACTATGCCGGCAAGGGTTATGAATCCAGGTATAAGACCGTAAAGAATGAATGCAAGCATTGCAAATGAGACAAGCAATGCAAGGCACATACCCTTGAAATTGGTATTTTCAAATTTCTTGAAATAATAGACAAGCACAATTGCCGGAATTGTAAGCAGGTTCAGCAAGTGAACGCCTACAGAAATACCCATAATGTAGAATATCAAAATAAGGTACTTGTCAGAGAATGGTTGCTCCTCTTTCTCCTCCCATTTAAGTATCAGCCAGAATACAATGGCTGTAAGGAATGAAGAGTAGGCGTAAACCTCACCTTCAACCGCGGAGAACCAGAAAGTGTCAGAGAATGTATAGACCAACGCTCCTATGAGTCCGCTGCCTATAATCTCAATAGTCTCCGTTGCGTCTGGTGCGTTGCCTGCTGTCACTATAATCTTCTTCGCAAGGTGTGTTATTGTGAAAAAGAGGAATAATATGGTCAGAGCGCTGAAGAAAGCACTCATAATGTTTATCATATACGCCACCTGGCTTGGGTCACTTGCAAACAGGGAGAACAGTTTGCCTGTCAGCATAAAGAAAGGTGCCCCGGGCGGGTGTCCTACCTCCATCTTGAATGCTGTTGTAATGAACTCAGGGCAATCCCAGAAACTTGCTGTAGGCTCGGCTGTAAGCGTATATGTCACCATTGCTATGACAAATACCGCAAATCCAGTCACACGGTTTATCCAATTGTACTTTTTCATTTTCTTTCACAATAAGGTGCAAATATACATAAAAATATGCTAACTTCGTGTTTTGAAATATGAAACGTGGAATTTTGATATTTATTGCCATTTGTGGCGTGCTGCACGGCTCTTTTTTATATGCTAAAGAGAGAGATGCGAATACTGACGCTATACTTAAATATGTAAAAGCGTGCGGAATTGTTACTGATAACCATGTGGATTCCGTCAGTACTTGCTCACTTACTACAACTGCAATAGGGTCAATGGTTTCATCTCTTGACCCCTATAGTACATACCTTTCAGCCGACCAGGTTAAAATTGCCAAAGAGTTGCTCTTTGATGGTTTTGAGGGTATAGGAATCAGATTCAATATAAAGAATGACACAATTGTCATTCTTCAGGTTGTACGTGACGGACCATCTGAGAAGGCTGGGTTGAAACCCTATGACAAAATATTATTCGCTGACACAACTGCTGTCGCAGGTGTTGAAGTCACTATTGGGGAGTTACAAAACTTGATAAGGGGTCCCAAAGGCACTACGGTGAACCTTGCGCTCCTGCGTGGTTCTGATACGCTGAAGGTATCTGTTAAACGGGATAAAATTGAGACCCGCGGAGTCTCTGATTATTTTATGCTTACACATGAGATAGGCTTTATAAGAGTTGATTGTTTCACAGAGAGCTCTGGCAAGGAGTTTGAGAAGGCGTTGTCAGATTTGGAAAAGAGTGGTGCAAAGAAATTTCTCCTTGATTTTCGTGGTAACGGTGGCGGACTTCTTTCTGAAACCGTTCAAATGTTAAGTTGTCTGCTTCCATCTGGAACAGAACTATATACAACGCAGGGCGTTCATCGTGGAAAATATACCGCAAAGGCTTTAAAGAGCAGGCATAACTTTCTTGATGCTCCCATAGTTGTTCTTATTGACGGCGGCTCAGCATCTGCAAGTGAGGTTTTCGCCGGTGCTTTGCAAGATTGGAAAAGAGCGGTGATAGTTGGCAGCCGCAGTTTTGGAAAGGGTATGGTTCAGCAATCATATCCTTTAGGAGATGGCTCTGAGATAAGATTGACAGTGGCGAGATATTATACTCCGTCAGGTAGGGATATACAGCGTCCGTATAAGAAGAGTGTATATATCTCAGATGAAACGGGAGGTATAATCCCCGATGTAGAGGTTGAGACAGAAAGAGATTCTGTGGAGAGAATGAAATGCTACTATCTCAAAGATTACATAATGGAGTGTGAAGAGGTGAAAGAGGCTGTAAGAATATTGGAAAACAAATAACATAAGGTATGCAAACTAATTATAACGCTAAAATTCAGAAGGCGGTGGAGCAGTTGGTCTCTATGCAACTTGACGGCTCTCTTTACCATTGCAGTCAGGACGGGGAGCCTAACCCATCAATTGATGAGTTGAGAGATATTATATCTTTATGCCGCACAATCCTTTTCCCTGGTTTCTTTGGAGACAACTCATCAGTCAATACAACCACGTTGCCATATCACGTAGGAGTAAATATGGAGAGGCTTTTTGTTAAACTCAGCGGTCAATTATATGCCGGAATGTGCTTTGACAGTGACAATAACCTCTCTTCGGCAGAACGTAAGAGTGCCGCCAAAGATATGGCTTCCTGCTTCATAGAGAAGTTACCGGAAATACGAGGCATCTTGACAACAGACGTTGACGCCATATTTTGCGGAGACCCCGCCGCCAAGAATTCAGGAGAGATAATACTCTCATACCCAGGCATAAAGGCAATTGTCAACTACCGTATAGCCCACTGCCTGCTCACCCTTGGCGCCAACATACTTATTCCAAGAATCATAACAGAGATGGCTCACTCAGAGACGGGAATTGACATTCACCCTGGAGCCACCATCGGGGAACGCTTTGCCATAGACCACGGCACAGGCATAGTGATAGGGGAGACTTGCATAATTGGTAATAATGTGAAGTTATATCAAGGTGTCACATTAGGTGCCAAAAGTTTTCCAACCGATGAGAATAACAATCCCATTAAAGGAATTCCACGTCACCCTATATTGGAGGATAATGTCGTGGTGTATGCCGGAGCCACCATTCTTGGTCGTGTTACCATAGGCAAGGGTGCCGTTATAGGTGGTAACACTTGGGTCACCCACGATGTAGCCGCAAATTCAGTGGTTACTATATAATATTATATAAAATAATTTGGTGGGGTAAAAAAAACTCCGTACCTTCGCATCCGTTTTCTAAAACAATGTAATTATGTATTTGTCAAAAGAAGAAAAACAAGAAATCTTCGGGAAATACGGAAAGTCCAATACTGATACTGGTTCTCCTGAAAGCCAGATTGCATTATTCTCAGCCCGTATAGCCCATTTGCAGGAACACGTTGCTGCAAATAAGAAGGATTATAGCACACGCCGTGCTTTGGTTATGTTGGTCGGCAAGCGTCGTCAGCTCCTTAACTACCTTAAGGAAAAAGACATCAACCGCTACCGTGCCATTATGAAAGAGTTGGGTATTCGTAAGTAATAGTCCGCTTTTTCATCTTTAGATTATAGCCCGATGCCTTTGGTACCGGGCTTTTTTTTGCCTCTGGTTCTGCATATATTCCGCGTATATATTATATATAATAAGGTGTAAAATACGAAAGCGTAAAAAAATGCAATTTTCTTAAAAAAAAGTTGTGAAAATATTTGGTGGGTATTTAAAAACCCCGTATCTTTGCACTCGCTTTTCCGAAATAAGGATTATAAAAGCAGTAAAGAGAGATCTTTGACAGACTGGAAACAACAAACAACCAAAACAAGGAAGGAACAAAGAGCGTATGTTTTTTTAAAAGGACATACAAGTCCCCGAGCCATTCTAAGGAACAAAACAAAAAACAATATAAATACAATGAAG
>JAZLIE010000098.1:0-12510 GCA_045617165.1 Candidatus Enterocola sp.
GTTGTAACCGCTATTACATTAGAAGAATCGCTTGTATCCTCACCTACAGAAACAAATACAGCGTATTGATAGGAGGATTCAGGGTCAAGGTTTGAAACTGCGTATGATGTTTCTTCCAAACCTGAGGCAGATGCAATAAGATCATAATCTTCATTCCAAACATTTATGCTATATGTAGCACCCTCCAAATTAGAAGCCACCCAATTAGCGGTAAAAGATTTATGGGTTACATTTGTAGCAGCAAGGGCATTTGTTGGGCTTGGTGTTGTACCTGCAGCCGCACTTAGTGCAAATAGTGCACTTAAAAGTGTAAAAATTATCTTTTTCATAAGTTTAAAAATTTAGTTTGTTTTATTTGTACTTTGTTTCATTTTAACTATGCAAAGTTAAAACAATATTAACAATTATTGCAATAATTACTTACTTTACTTTAACAGTGCTTTTGTTTCCTTCAAAATCAATAATCTCAATCATAAGGATTTGACCTTGCTCCACTGCTATAGTATGTCCTTTGCCCTCTGCCACTGTTTTGCCAGCCAGATTAGAAACGATTATGCTTGCGTAATCTTTATCAAGCTCAAGCAAGCCGTTGTTGAATGATTTTACTATTGAAGATAACTTTTGCTCAGGAGCATTTGTCGGTTTTGATACATTAGCCAAAACAGTAACCACGGCATCATCAGCATCAGTTGCACTAAAGGTAATGGTTGCGCTATAATCGCCATCTGCTGTAAAATATGAGAACAATTCAACTTCTGTAGGACCTTCAGGCTCTACAGCAAATGTTTTTGTGGTTACAGGGTTGCCATCAGCATCTTTGAAATAGAACTCAGCGTCACCTGTGATGGTTGCGGTGGCCTCTGTTACATTTACAGCGGTTATAATTATGCTTGTATAATCCTCAATACTGGTGTCTGAAAGGAGTTGATACTCATCTTGGTTAGGTGTTATAACAGGTTTCTTCAATGTTTTAACCGCGATTGAGTTAGAAGAATAGCTTGTATCCTCACCTACAGAAACAAATACAACGTATGAATAGGAGGATTCAGGGTCAAGGTTTGAAACTGCGTATGATGTTTCTTCCAAACCAGAGGCAGATGCAATAAGATCATAATCTTCATTCCTAACCTCTATGCTATATGTAGCACCCTCTAAATTAGAAGCCACCCAATTGGCGGTAAATGAGTTATGGGTAATATTTGTAGCAGCAAGGGCTGTGGTGGCTGGAACTACAAATGTGGCGGTGGCTGTTACAGATACGGTGACATCGTCAGCATCAGTTGCGCTAAATGTAACGGTCGCGCTGAAATCGCCACCTTCTGTAAACATAGAGTATAGTTCAATCTCTGTAGGACCTTCAGGCTCTACAGCAAATGTTTTTGTGGTTACAGGGTTGCCGTCAACATCTTTGAAATAGAACTCAGCGTCACCTGTGACGGTTGCGGTAGCCTCTGTTACATTTACAGCGGTTATAATTATGCTTGTATAACCCTCAATGCCAGTGTCTGAAATGAGTGTGTACTCATATTGATCAGGTGTTATAGCTGGTTTAGCCAATGTTGCAACCTCTATTACGTTAGAGGCATCGCTTGTAACATCATCTACAGAAACATATACAACGTATGAATAGGTGGATTCAGGGTCAAGACCTGTAATAGTATAAAAGGTACTCCCTATAACTGTTACATAAGCGATGGTCGTGTATTCGTCATCCTTTACTTCTATGTCATATTTGGCACCCTCAAATTCAGAAGCCTCCCAATTAGCGGTAAAAGATGTATGGGTAACATCTGTAGCGTCAAGTGCGGTAGTTGGGTTTGGCAATCCGTTTGCACTAACTGTAGCGGCATCCTCACCGTTTAATTTAATGGTACTTGAATGCAAACCAAGTGAAGTAGGAGTGAATGATATTGTAACGCTATAACAGTAGTCTTTTACAAGTGATACATTTGTAACTGCAAAGTTCTCATCGGTGCTTGTAAAATTAGATGTGCTGATTTCAGTTCCGGAGAAAACATTAAATGTACAAGTTGTTGTAGATGATAAAGCAACATCCGCAATACTTGGGTTAGATGTTGCAATAGTGAAAATCATATCTTTACATGTTCTCTTTGCACACAAAACAGGGTGCTTGAAGTGTATGGCTGAAGTTGAACAATTAACCGATTTTGAATGATAAATAAAGGAAGTGGATTTTCCATCGCCGGGATTACCCTTGTATAAATCGCTTCCACCATTAGTGGAACCAATAAGCATATCTTGATATGTGGCTTTATTTTCTGTTTTCAAACTACAAGCAAAGGCGGTTATGTTAGCGGTTCCGCCTAAAGAAATGGATTTGTTATCGCCTATAGCAGTGGTTAATGTTACCTCTTCGGGATAATAGAATTTGTAATCTGCAAAAGCAGTACTACCAAAAACAAGTAGTAATAAAAGTGCAAAAGTAATTTTTTTCATAAATGTAAAAATTTAGTCTATTCTATTTTGTTTTATTTTATTTTATTTTATTTGTCCGTTGGCTTATTCTAACCGTGCAAAGTTATAATAATATTAACAATTGTTGCAATATTTTGTAAAAAAGTTAAACATTTTAACATTTCGGCAAAGTAAATGAGTAACTTTTTTTAGTAATTTTGCAATATGAAGCGTTGTATATGTATATCTGTTCTATGTCTGACGGCAATATTGTCACTTGCTCAGATTAGCAGTGGCGGTACCCCTATGTCCTTCAACCCCGATGACTATGCCGGTGGCGGTGCACTTAAAGTAGGGAACTTCTCAGCGCTTGGTGCGTTTGATTTTTATCAAACCCTTGATGTTGATACCGCCTACCACCCTGCAGATGATGTTGAAAAGAGGTTTGTGGCAGGTAATGTATGCAAGGTCGACATTACTCCATATAACAGCGGAATTTCCTTTCACTCAAATGGTTACAGAGTTTGGAGAACGGGTTTGGCATCGCCTGGTGCCGTGGCATTGAGTGTGGTTTTCTCTGAGTTTAATATTCCTGACGGGGCTCAGTTGTTCCTCTACAATCCCTCCCAGTCCATTGTAATAGGCTCATTTTCAAGTGTGAATAACAACCCCAATAATGTTCTGCCCGTGCAGCCTCTCCCTGCTGATACATTAATAGTTGAGTATCAGGAACCTGTTGAGGCATCGGGGAGAGGATTCAAGGGCAGGCTCAGAATAGGGTACGCAAGCCATAACTTCTTTGACACAAACGGCTATCTGAAAAAGACCAACCCCGATGGCGGCATAACCTGTTCTCCGCAGGCGTTTCTTGATGACCCTGATAACCCGGCAGTAAACGCCTCCTGCTTGATTTATGTTACAGGAACAGATATGATGCAGAGTTGGTATGGCAGTGGCTCTCTTATAAATAACCCCGATGGCAAGCCATACATAATATCCTCTAATCACGTTTTTTATGAGGGGAAGTACTCTCCTACAAGTGTGTTCTTTTTTCAAAATCATAAGGTCAGGGAAGGTGTGAAGGGTAGTTCTGAATTCTCTATGGCAGGAGCCTCATCTGTTACTGCGGCACGGGATTTGGATATGGCTTTGGTTGAACTCTATCAGATGCCGCCTAAGGATTACCGCCCCTATCTTGCTGGTTGGGACGCAAATGAGAGTGCTGGTTATCTCTCTCCATATAAGTGTCTGCACCATCCTAATGGTGATTTTACAAAGATTTCATACGCAAATGTAACCGCAACTGCCTCAAAAGTTAATTTTGAGACCCAGAAATTCATATATAAGTCATTTTGGAAGATAAGCCGCTGGAGTGTGGGCGCCACACAGGGTGGCTCATCAGGTTCTCCGCTATTTAATTCTGATGGTAGAATCATTGGGTGTCTGACAGGCGGCTCTTCATTCTGTGAGAGCCCTGTTGATGATTATTTCTGGCAACTGAGTTACGCTTGGGATTTCCACGTTGATTCTGAAATGCAACTGAAATGTTGGCTTGACCCTCATAATCAGGGCGTTAAGAGTATGGACGGGGCAGACCCGTATGCTCTTGGACAGCCATGCTACAGAGTCTCCAATTTCTCCCCCGATGATATAGTAGGTTATCAGCGTCTTAGCGGTGGCGCCACAGGTTATCAGGCAGGACATAACTCACTTGGTTGTACGGCATACGCTGAGAGATACTTGTTTGATGAAGATACTGAGGTGTATGGTGTCTATATAGGCTTTTACAAGGGTAAATATAAAAGCGGACGACCTATCTATGTAAAGGTCTATTCCGGAGGCTCTAATCCGGGTGGGGAACTTGCCTCAGTAGATGTAAAGCCGTATGACTATGCCTTCAAGTATGACGGAAGCATTAATGAGACCATTGTCACTGGTTGGAATACCCGTGACACATACGTCAGATTTCCATCGCCGGTAAAGGTGCTTAGAGATTGCTATATAGGCATCTCTTTCCAAGATTACGCCTCTCCGGACACCCTTGCCCTCTATCAGACAACAAATCGTGGCTCTGGTAATTCAGCCTATTTCTTTAGAAACGGTGCGTGGAGTGCGTTCACCTCATACCCTTCACAGCCTCAAGCGGCATCTCTGTGGTTGCAGCCTGTTGTGGCTGATGTCAAGCCGTCAGGGGTGAAGGAGAGTGGTGAGACGGTTGATTGTTTTGACATTGCAGTGGCTGATGATGGAGATTTGAGGGCATTTTCAATAGGTGACACAGAGAGATGTGATTATGTAATAAAAGATATGGGAGGCAGGAGCGCCGCCTCCGGTACGCTCATCTTCTCTGATAAAACCGCAGTTGTGCCGTTTGCCGCACCGCAAGGTCTCTATATTATTGAGTTGCAAGGTTCGGCGTCAACTGAAATCCATAAGTTCCTATGGAGGTGAAGAGTCAGGGAATAGTGCTCCGTACAAGCAAGTACTCTGACAATAACTACATTGCTCAGATTCTTACACGTGAGGCTGGGAAACTCTCATTTGCGGTATATGCACCGCAAAGTAGGAGGGCTCGCATACGCACTTCAATGCTTCAGCCCCTCACGCTTCTAGAACTTGATTTTGAAAACAAACCGTCACGCACCGTGCAGCAGATAAAGGACGCCAAACCCTTGTCAATGGGTGTGCTCTCTCCTGAAAAAATCAGTGTGGCTATGTTTGTCTCTGATTTGGTTTGCTGTACCACAGTTGATGGCAACGCAGACCTTTTTCTGTACAATAAGGTGCTTGATGTTGTGAGGTTTCTTAACTCAGACGCCACTGTTGACGGGCACTTCGCCATTCGTTTCCTGCTTGACTACGCCGATGCCTTAGGTTTCAACCCTGTCCGTGATTTTGAGAATGTTGTGTTGCGTGAGTTTGTGGAAACCCTTGTGGAGCAGAGGGAGAGAGACCTCTTTACAAGGCTTGTAGATGCGGCATCGGGGGGAAATGTAAATATTTTCAACCACGATGAACGCAAATCTCTGCTGCGTCTTCTGCTCCTCTACTACCAAATGAACCTCCCCGATATGCCCGCCGTCAAATCACTTGACGTGCTGGAGGAGATGTATTCATAATTTTACATTTTATTCCTCCACCGCAAAACCATCATCGGTTTTAACTACCTTGATGTTGCCGTCTTCACTTTCCCAAGTGCCATCTGCGAAGGGGCGTAGTATGCCTATGCCAAGAAGTTCTGCTTGTGTGCCGTCTGCGTTAAACACTATGTGGTACTCTTTTGTGTAGGAATCCCCCTCTTTTTTAGGTACAGCCACCGATGAACCTGTTTCCCAAGGGCGTACGCACTCTTGCAAAATCTCACTCCATACGTACCCGGCTGAACCTATGCAACCGTGGGTGTCTTTGTCTGCCCCGCACTTTTTAGTAGTTGTATTACAAGAGAGTAGTGTGACGCAGCACAGTAGTAGTGTTACTATTATATTCTGTTTTCTGTATGATTTCATTTTTATTCTTTATTCTTTACTTTATTCTTAAAATCAATTGTAAACCATTCCTCTAATTGCAAAGATACAAAATTTTTTTTACTTGTCCCACGATTTGCCTGACGGCGAAACGTGTTACGCTCGGAAAAATCAAAATAAATTTTGCTTTTTCTCTCGCTTGTCCCACGTTTTGAGACAAGTGGCGTTTATCTTTGCTGGTGAATTGAAGTTTAACCATTAAATTTACAGTTATGAAAGCAAAGAATCTATTTTTTCAAGAGTGTCAGATTGCAGGTAGAAAGTACAGCGATGCAGATTTGGTTTGGGATAAATTGAAAGTGGGTACACCATTGAGACTTGAAAGAGATATGGATAACCAGCATGACCCCAACGCCGTTGCAATTTTGCTTGACTTACCTATTAAAGGAACAGATAATGTTGAGTCTTATTTGTTAGGTTACATTCCCAGAGTGGAAAACTACGCATTGGCAATGATTCTTGAATCTGGTTGGAATGAGATTTTCAACTGTATTGTAAGCCGTATTGATGAAGATGCTGATTATGAGCACCAAATATTAGTAACTATAAGAGTTAACAGAAAAGCACAAGAGAAGAAAGATAAGTAAAATAATTTACTTGTAAATTTTTACAGCACTTGTGTGCATAGCCTTAATATCTTTGGCAAGCCATTTGGGTGAGATTACTTTAAGCCTTGACTCTTTACTTAGAATATGCTCCATAAAGTCAATGGTGGGGCGTATAAAGTATCCAAAGTCAGTGTAGCCTTTCCCCTCTTTTATTATGTTTTGGCTGTGGTGCAGAGGCAGGTCATTTATGTAGAAACGTTCTTTATCGTATGCTCTAAGAACTACTTTTTCCGCCTCAGTGCCATCGCCAGAGAGCATTCCATAGCATTCACTATAATACTCTTTTGCATCAAATTCAGGGTCTATCTCAAATTTAACATCGGTGGGCTTCACACTCTGAATGCGGTCAAAAGAGAATGTACGGAAATAATCGGGGTCAGAAGGGAAATGCCCCAATACATACCATCTTTGCTTGAAAAGTTTTATGCAATAAGGCTCAAACATGTAATCCTTTGGCTCTATGTTCCCATACCGGCAATAGCGTATTTCTATCATAACATTACGTTTCATAGAGTCTATTATGGTTTGCAGCAGGCTGTCAGACGGAACAGGCTCAAGCACTATTCTGTTTTGCAGGGATATGCTTTCACTAACAATGTTGTGGACAGACAGGGTGGAGAGCATCCAGTTCTGTACGGTATCTTCATCAAACACCTCACTGTTGCCTATATAGTATTGGTAGTCATCTTTGCGGTCACACTCTATGTAGATGCCAAATATATCTTCAATGGCGTCTTTATGACGGTTGAATGTACTGCGTGCAAGTTCAAGACCTTCACTCATATCAGTCTCAAGCCATTTGCGCTGAATTTCAGAAAAGGTTATTCTACCAGCCTTGCGTATGGTGTTTACAAGCCAAATGTATTCCTTAAAAATGGTGGGAGTGTTCATAAGTATGATAACTAAAATCAGCTATGAAGGTAGTAATTTTTTTTGACATCTCCAACTTGTCTCAGAACGTGGGGCAAGTGAGAGAAAGATAATTATTAAGTAGGAGTCCAAGCCAGGGTACAAGTTGGGGTACAAGCTGAAATTCAGAATATGTCATTTCTCTGTCTTCAGAATTGACTGTCAGCGCTTTAACTATTTTTAACAGAATAATCGGTTCTGTGCGTGGATGGAATGTCAAAGGAAAAAACAGTATTACCACATTTATTGGTAATTGCAAAATCGCACATGGTGATAACATCCATTCCTATCAAAATATCTGTGTCAGACATATCTCCTTCCATTACAAATAGAGTATGAACCTCCAATCTATTGTCAGGGGATGGGTCATGCAAATGCGTGATTAACTGGAGAAACCCTATTATAGAACCTTACCGTATAATCTTCATCGCCTGGTGTACATAATTGAATCATAAATGTACCATGGGCATATTTTTCCAGTGAAGAATAATAGGCATCAGCCCTATCATCATATACGCCAACCACTTGATTGTTTATAAGAACAATGAATTTGCCGTTGTATTTAGCTACCAATTCATCTTGATGATCCACATAATATTGAAACTCTTTTTCCAGCATAATCAACCTCATATTCTTAATATTTGTCGTAAAGATACGAAGATATTCAGTAATAACAAATATACCAAATCAAAATATTTACATAGCAAAAATCTTAACAAAACATAGCAATCATAAAAAATAACTTGTATCTTTACAGCCAAAATCGGTGAATATTCACAAAAAAATGCTATAGTCTATGTTTTTTGAACGCAAGCGGTATTTGC
Source organism: Candidatus Enterocola sp. (assembly GCA_045617165.1). GTDB lineage: Bacteria > Bacteroidota > Bacteroidia > Bacteroidales > Paludibacteraceae > Enterocola. The sequence goes on from JAZLIE010000098.1 coordinate 8,281, forward strand.
AGAAACTTCTGTCGGCAGACGGGAATGGAATGATTAAAATTATTACAGGCATTCGTCGTTGTGGTAAGTCTTTTCTGTTATTTGAGATTTTCCGGAACTATCTTTTATCTCATGGAGTAAAATCCAATCATATCATCGGTATAGCCTTAGATGATAGGGAAAATATACGCTTGCTTAACCCTGACAGGCTGCTGGAATATATTAACCGGCATATAGTCAACGATGGTAAGAAAACCTATGTTATCTTAGATGAGATTCAATTAGTTGATGATTTTGTAAGTGTATTGCTCAGTCTTCTTCATAAATCCAATGTAGAAACATACGTTTCGGGAAGCAATTCCAAATTTTTGAGCAAAGATGTAATCACTGAGTTTCGTGGTCGTGGCTGGGAGATTAGGGTTCACCCTTTGAGTTTTTCGGAATATTACGAGGTTTTTGGTGGTGATAAACGAGATGCGTTGCAAGATTATTATACTTATGGAGGGTTGCCTGCTATAGCGGCTATGCAGACTATAGAAGATAAGGAAGCATATCTAAAGGATGTTTATCAAACTATTTATCTTAGAGATATCATTGAAAGGAACCATCTCCAAAATGAAGATGGTTTAGAGCAAATATTAAGAGTTTTAGCCTCTGCAATGGGTTGTAGTGTTAATCCGTCTAAAATTGCCAATACATTTAAGTCCACAACCAATATTAAGATTTCCACACACACTATTACCCAATATCTTGAACATCTTAAGAATGCCTTTATTATCAGTGAGGCTATGCGCTATGATGTAAAAGGACGTAAATATATTGGTGCCGACAGCAAATATTATTTTGAAGATTCCGGGGTGAGGAATGCTGTTCTTGGTTTCCGGCAGGTGGAATATAACCACATAATGGAGAATGTACTCTATAACGAACTTTGTTATAGAGGTTATTCTGTGGATGTAGGTTTAGTGGAAGTGTGGGATAAGAACCAAGAAAAAAGTATGTCTCACAAGAGATTGGAGGTGGATTATGTTGTCAATCGTGGTTCTCAACGTATTTACATACAATCGGCATATCAGTTGCCTGACCAAGAGAAAACAGACCAAGAATATCGCCCCCTCGCTAAAATAAATGATAATTTCCGCAAAGTCGTTATTGCAGGAGACTATAAAGGAAAATTCTATAACGATGAAGGTATTTATCGTATAGGAGTTTTTGATTTCTTGTTAGATTTTGATTGTTTAAATGAGTAAATGTTAATTCTTAGGTACACCCCGTAAACAAGGATGTGATTCAGAGCAAGGCTATAAACAAAAAAAGAGTGGGGAACCCACTCTCCCGCATAGCGTAGGGGTCTGGGGATATGCCCCAGTAGAAAAGGTAAAAAGGCAACGAAAAAGAGTGGGGAACCCACTCTTTTTTGTTGCCTTGCTCTGAATCGAACAGAGATAGCCAGAACCAAAATCTGATGTAATAACCATTATACGACAAGGCAATCAGTGTGGGCCCACTTGGACTTGAACCAAGGACCTGCGGGTTATGAGTCCGATGCTCTAACCGACTGAGCTATGAGCCCATCATTGAATTGCTCTTTTACCGAAGCGGTGCAAAAGTACAACAAATTTAATGTACCAGCAAATTTTTTTTAAAGATTTACAAATTTATTTGCCAATTAGCAGAACATAGTTCTTCTTGCCTTTCTGTACCAGCAGGTATTTGCCGTCTAAAAGCATATCAGAAGAGAATGTTGCGTTAGGGTCTGATATCTTTGTCTTATTTACTGAGAACCCGTTGTTTTGCACAAGTTTACGCATCTCACCCTTTGACGGGAACACCTGTGTCTTGTCCACCATAAGGTCTGCAAGGCGGGCACCCTCATTCTCTGCAATTGAAAATTCAAAACTCGGCACACCTGCAAGCACGTCCATAAGGGTTGCTTCATCAAGAGCCTTCAGAGAATCAGCGGTTCCGCTGCCGAACAGAATCCCCGATGCCTCAACAGCCTTCTCATAATCCTCACGGGAGTGAACCATAACGGTAACTTCCTCAGCAAGTCTCTTTTGAAGCAGACGCAAATGCGGTGCCTCAGCGTGCTGTGCTATCAGTGAGTCAATCTCCTCTTTTGTCAGAGATGTGAAAATCTTTATGTAGCGTGCGGCATCATCATCGGCGACATTGAGCCAGAACTGATAGAACTTGTAAGGTGACGTGTAACGGCGGTCAAGCCAAATGTTTCCACTCTCAGTCTTACCAAACTTAGTACCATCTGCCTTAGTTATCAGAGGGCAGGTTATAGCGTAAGCCTCACCTCCAAGTTTACGGCGGATAAGTTCAGTACCTGTTGTAATGTTGCCCCATTGGTCAGAGCCTCCAAGTTGCAAGCGGCAGCCTTTTGTCTCATAAAGGTGCATATAATCATAACCTTGCAGCAACTGATAGGTGAACTCAGTGAATGACAATCCGTCACGAGCCTCGCCGTTCAAACGCTTCTGCACAGACTCCTTTGCCATCATATAATTAACGGTAATGTGCTTTCCAATCTCACGGGCGAAATCAAGGAATGAGAAATCCTTCATCCAGTCATAGTTATTAACCATCTCAGCGGCGTTAGGCTGTGTGCCGTTAAAATCAAGGAAGTGCTCAAGTTGCTTTTTTATGGCAGCCTGATTGTGACGCAGTGTCTCCTCATCAAGCAAGTTACGCTCCAAACTCTTCCCCGATGGGTCTCCAATCATACCTGTAGCGCCACCGATAAGTGCAATAGGCTTGTGGCCGCAACGTTGGAAATGACGTAACATCATAACTCCGCAAAGGTGACCAATGTGAAGTGAGTCCGCAGTAGGGTCAATACCAAGATAAGCGGTTGTCATCTCCTTATTCAAATGCTCTTGTGTACCAGGCATTATGCTATTTAGCATTCCACGCCATTTTAACTCTTCTACAAAATCCATATAATAATTGAAAGTTGAAAATTGAAAGTTAAAAATTAATTATTAACCTCGTTTATTCTTAAAAAAATTTTTCATTAAATCAGCACACTCCTCTGATAGCACCCCGCTTTCAACCACCGTTTTTGGGTGGAGTGAATCAGGAGCCTTCTGAGTGTATCCATATTTGTCATCGGGGGCGCCATAAACCAGACGGGCTATCTTAGCCCAATACATAGCCCCTGCGCACATAACGCAAGGTTCAACTGTAACATACAGGGTGCAACCCTCAAGATATTTTGAGCCCAAAGTCTCCGCCGCTGCTGTAATTGCTTGAATCTCAGCGTGTGCCGTAACATCAGAAAGTCTCTCTGTAAGATTGTATCCACGCCCCACAATTGTATCATTCAACACCACGATGGCTCCTATGGGAACCTCATCCGCCTCAAAAGCCTTGCGAGCCTCCATCAGTGCCAGCCTCATATATCTTTCATCAGACTCCCTCATTCCCAATTAATCAAATAGTGACGGGTAGTCTTCCTCCAACCGTTTGAGCACAGCGTTCATCACAGCCTCACGCAGGAACTTTGATTTGTTCTTAACCTTATATTTGGCAAACAAGCGTGAAAGAGCGGCCATCTCCTTGTCATTGAGCATAAAAGTTATGCGGTTACGCCTGATATATGGATTATATCCGGCATTGACCGGCTGAACCGTTTTTTTTGCTTTGCCTTTCATTTTTTTATATCTTTGTCACCCTAAAAGAGTTGCAAAGATACTATTTATTTTTATGCTAAGCAACACACTAATTGGAGTTGAAGGGGAGAAGGCTGCAAAGTTGTGGCTTGAGAGCGCAGGCTATGTGATTAGAGACACTCGCTGGCATTGCGGTCATCTTGAACTTGACATTGTGGCGGTGAAAGATGAGACGCTTGTTGTCATAGAGGTTAAGACCCGCACGTCTGAACAGTACGGAGAGCCTGAGGAGGCGGTATCAGAGAGAAAGATACGACGCATTGTGAATGCCGCTGACGGGTACATAAAGTTTCACAGACTTGACCTACCTGTTCGTTTTGACATTATGGCGCTCATTCGTGAACCCGATGGTTCATACCGTGTAAATCATATAGAGGACGCCTTTATGGCACCTGTGAGATAGTATATGAGAAATATGTTAATTATTAATTATCAATAGTTCGTTAATTTTTTTATAAATATTTAATTTTCAATAAAATACATATATAACAGATCAAAACAGGCATAAGTCCTGACGGTCATTTGAAACATATAAAAAAGTGCTATTTAAACTGAAAAAAGTAGGCTAAAA
>JAZLIE010000099.1:0-8999 GCA_045617165.1 Candidatus Enterocola sp.
TGAATCGATTAAACGACTCCACGATTAACCGATTAAACGATTAAACAAGATAAATATATATGAGTAAAAAAGAATTAGTGGTATCAGCACTGGAGAATGGCACTGTAATAGACCACATACCGGCAGACCAGACTTTCAAAGTTGTAAAATTGTTGGGGTTGGAAGAGTGTTCAGACCAGGTTACCATCGGGGTGAACCTTGGTAGCAAGAAACTTGGAAAGAAAGGCATAATAAAGGTGGCGGACAAATTCTTTGCCAAAGATGAACTTGACCGTGTGGCTATTATAGCCCCCGATGCCAAAGTAAATATAATTCGCAACTATGAGGTTGTGGAGAAGATTGAACTAACTCTCCCCGATGAGGTGACAGGCATTCTGCAATGTATAAACCCAATGTGCGTGACAAACAAAGAGCGTGGCGTAGAGACTCGTTTCCATATTCTTGACAAGAAACATTGCACTGTAAAGTGCCACTATTGTGAGAGAATAATAAACCAAGAAGACCTGATTTTGAAATAGTTTTATGATAAGAATTTATATATACCCATTCCAGTGGCTCATACCTTCTGTGAAGGTATTCGGCCCTCCCGTAACGGCTCTGTGAGCCTACGGGTCCCTCCCACTACTCGACTGCGTGGGTGCAGACGCACTGTTATAGGTATATATAAATTCTTAGATTATCATAAAACCATTTACCAAACAATTATATCATGTATAAATATTTCCTGTTATTCATAAACATAATCATTGCAACAATCTGTATGGCTCAAACCCTGGGTGATGCGGGGAGTGTTGTGAGCCAGCGGTCAATGGAGATACTGAATAAAGTCAGCAACACATATAAAAATTCCACAGGCACTGAACTCAAACTTAAGATTGGTATCATTGATAATAAGTCAGGAGCGTCAAATTCAGCATCGGGGGTTATAAAGACCGCTGGTAACAAGTTCTACCTCAGCACAAATTTCGCCGATATGTTTTATGACGGCAAAACTCTCAACGTCTATGACAAGCAGACCAATGAACTTACAATATCAACTCCTTCAAAAGATGAGGTGGCATCAGTTGACCCCACAGCCATAATAACTCTTTTCAAACAAGGGTACAAAATATCAGAGCCCGAGTTTGACAAGACGGCGAAACTTGCAACCATAACACTCTACCCTGAAGACCGTTCAGCGGCGGAGTCTATGATTAAAATTACAATAAACACAGCAACATCAACGCCAACACAAATACGCACATACGGCAAAAACGGCGTGGATAACTTTGTAGAGATTCAGAAAGTTGAGGTAAACAAGAACTTTAAAGATGATGTCTTCTACTTTAATGCAGATAAGTACAGTAAATTACAAATAATTGATTTAAGGTGATACCTTAATTAACATTCTTATTTCTTCTTTCTTATTTCTTATTTCTTATTTCTTATTTATTCACTAATCACTAATCAACATGAATCCAATAAAATGTCTAATCATCGGCTCAGGTCCTGCAGGACTTACAGCCGCAATATACGCTTCACGCGCAGGTCTTAACCCCGTAGTTTATGAAGGAATGCAACCAGGCGGTCAACTTACACAGACCACTGAGATTGAGAACTTTCCTGGTTACCCCGATGGCACAACGGGTAATGAGATGATGGAGGACCTGCATAAGCAGGCGGCACGCTTCGGCGCCTCAATAAATTGGGGTACAGCCACAAAAGTTGACTTCTCAAAGCGTCCGTTCAGCGTTACAATTGATGATACCACAGAGGTTCTCGCTCATACGGTTATAATTGCAACAGGAGCCTCAGCAAAATATCTTGGAATTGCAGATGAGACAAAATATGCCGGGAACGGCGTATCAGCGTGCGCTACCTGTGACGGATTCTTCTATCGCCGTAAAACAGTAGCGGTTGTAGGAGGCGGAGACACCGCTTGTGAAGAGGCACTCTACCTTGCCTCTCTATGCAAAAAAGTCTATCTGATAGTTCGTCGTGATGTTCTGCGTGCCTCACAAGTAATGCAGCAGAGAGTTATGGATGCTGAGAACATTGAAGTACTCTTTAATCACCAGACTCTTGGACTTACAGGTGACGGCGTGGTTGAGGGTGCCAACCTTGTCAAGTTCAAAGGCACAGACAAAGAGGAGCAGGTTCACATAGACATTGACGGATTCTTCCTCGGCATAGGGCACAAACCAAACTCAGATGTATTCAAGCCATTCATTGAGTGTGATGAGGCGGGTTATATTATAACACAAGGCAAGAGCCAGCAGACAAACATTGAGGGCATCTACGCCGCTGGCGATGTCGCTGACCCAACATACCGTCAGGCAATCACCTCCGCTGGCACTGGCTGCAAAGCCGCCATTGAAGCGGAACGCTACTTGCGTGACAACGGAATTTAATCACCAGCAGACTGCGTAGCGGTAACCGTCATTCAGGTCTAATTCATGAAAGTTGAAGTCAGCGGTCTCATCAATGAACTGCTCTATGGTTATGGCGTTGGCTGAGGGGATTATGGAGAATGTGTTGAGTTCTGTGGAGAGCCCTGTGCCTATGCACTTTACAAAACTCTCTTTGAGTGTCCAGATGCGGAAAAACATATTCACTCTCTCCTCCTCCGATGGCTGAGATTGGATTAAAGAGTACTCATCAGTGGTGAAGAAACGCTTTGCTATATCGTGGTTCCTATTTTTAATGCGTTCCACGTCACAGCCCACCTCTTTATCTGATATTACGCACATTACCTTTGTTCCTGAATGGGAAATTGAGAAATGGATATCGGGGTACTCTTTATAGAAGGGCTTGCCGTACTCATTAAACGCAGCCTCATCTGGCTCTGCGGCAATGCCTCTCTCACGCAAACCGTTGTGCAGCAGAATTCCGGCGCCTAAGGCAAGACATTTGCCGCTCTGGTGTTTCATCTCATCAATCTTACGCTTACGCCACGCCGGCACTAAAGCGTATGCCGCATTAAACGCTTCAGCGTCATAGAGGTATGTTATATCTGTTATGTATATACGCATATCAACTGCAAATTTAACGCTTTTGCAACAAAATATATTACCTTTGCACTTCAAAAATAAAAATGCAAATGAAGCACAACTACACCTTCCCTACTCCAGCATGCCTTAAATATCTGAAAGGCTACAACGGAAAACAGTTCTCTACAGATTTAATGGCTGGCATAATTGTGGGCATAGTGGCAATTCCACTTGCCATTGCTTTTGGTATAGCATCAGGCGTAGGCCCTACAGAGGGTCTTATAACAGCAATAATAGCAGGACTCATTATATCACTGCTAGGTGGCACTAAGGTGCAGATTGGCGGTCCCACAGGTGCGTTCATTGTAATCATATACGGAATTATTCAGCAGCACGGCGTAACCGGGCTGATGATTGCCACCATTATGGCTGGCATTTTACTTATTGTAATGGGGCTTTGCAAACTTGGCAATATAATAAAATTTGTACCCTACCCTGTTGTCGTGGGATTCACAGGTGGTATAGCCTTAACCATATTCTCCACTCAGATGAATGACTTCTTTGGTCTTGGCATAGAGAATATCCCTGCTGATTTCATTCACAAATGGATTTGTTACGCAAACTCATACGCCTCTATTGACTGGTGGTCTTTTGGGGTGGCTATATGCAGTCTTCTCATAATAATATTCACTCCTAAGATTTCAAAGAAAGTGCCTGGTTCACTTGTAGCCATAATTATAGCGACTCTTGCCGTATGGTTGCTTAAGGAGTATGGTGCTTGGGAGGGTGCTAAAAGCATTACCACTATAGGTGATTTGTATGAACTCCCCGATGGCATACCCGTTCCTAAGGCACCTGAACTTGCAATGCAAGATGGTGAGACATTTGTCTCTCTAATCCAGAATCTGTTTCCAGCCGCATTCACTATTGCAATGCTTGGCGCCATAGAGTCTCTGCTTTCAGCCATCGTGGCAGATGGTATTGTAGGCAGCAAGCACGACTCCAACGCTGAATTGGTTGGTCAGGGAATTGCAAATATTGCCACTCCTTTCTTTGGAGGAATACCTGCTACAGGTGCCATAGCCCGTACAATGACAAACATTAATAACGGCGGACGTACGCCTGTGGCTGGCGTTATTCACGCTTTTGTGCTTGTATTGGTGCTTCTGTTTATGGGTGGTCTTGTGGGAATGATTCCTATGCCATGCCTTGCTGCCGTCCTGGTGATGGTATCATATAATATGAGTGGCTGGCGTACCTTTGTATCCCTTGCAAAGAGCCCTAAATCAGATTTCGCCGTACTTATTACAACATTCATGCTGACCGTTGTGTTTGACCTTACCATAGCAATTGAGATTGGTCTGTTGCTTGCCGTAATTCTCTTCCTGCGTCGTACAAGTGAGGCGGCTTCAATAAAGACTTTCCACGGTGAGATTGACCCTAACATTGAGGCTGATTTTGACTCCCACGATGAAAAACTACAGATACCTGAGCACACTGAGGTTTATGAGATTGACGGACCATACTTCTTTGGAATTGCAAATAAGTTTGATGAGCTTATGCAACACTTTGAAGACGCTCCCAAGGTGCGTATTATACGTATGCGTAAAGTTCCGTTCATAGATTCCACAGGTCTGCATAACCTTGAGACTCTCTGCAATCAGTCAAAGGGTGAAGGTATTCAGGTGGTGCTATCAGGTGTGAATGATAATGTGCGTATGACATTAAAAAAGGCAGGATTCTTTAATACCCTGCCTGAAGAGTTCATCTGCCCTCACATTGATATGGCGCTTGCCAAAGCGGAGAGCATTGTAAATCAGAAGTAATTACTTTGATTTCTTGCCTAACTCTTTAAATTTGATTCTCTTGTATTGTGTCTGAGCCTGCTCAATGGCAAGAATTTGCTTGTTGGTGAGTTTTGTCTGCAAGGTGGCTATATAGTTTTTATATAACTCCGCACTCTTTACGGTTTTGTTCACCTTAGCCTGAACATTAAATGCAGCCTGTTCATCTGTAAGTTCCACACCCTGCTCAGGTTTGATTAATTTATTCTCCTTACGCACGGTGCCGCGGTCTGCATTATACTTGTTATAAATGGCGGTAAACTCAGCAAACTCCGCCTCTGTCATAATGTTCTGAGACTCAATGTATTTGAGTTCTCCCTCTCTGTAATTCTTACGATAGTTCTGTTGCTCCATGCAACTCTGTGCGAATGTTGCCACTGTAGCAAGCAAAATGGTAAATAGTAGCAAATATTTCTTCATTGTTATTTGGTGATTTGAAAGTTGAAAATTGAAAGTTAATTGCTAATTACTAATTACTAATTGAATAACTAAGGCTTCGCCTTAATTATTCCAAGTAGCAGTATTCCAACAAATCCTCCCCCTCTATTCCATCTTCATCCAACACATATTGGAAATAATCATCATACGCCTGTTCCGCTTCATTTTTAACGCCACTCTCTGTGTTGGACGCCATCTCTGTTACTGTACGCTGAACTTTTGGCTGGACAATAATGTATGTTGCGGCATAGAGTACTGTTATTGCAGCCGCTACATAGAGCAGAGGTTTTAGTGTAAGCCATACCTTCTGACGCTGTGTCATAGGTGCTGGTTTGTCCTCTTCAATTTGAGCCACTTTATCTGCCTCCATAGCGTCTATCTTGGCGTTAAGACGTGCGGTAAAGTCCTCAAAATAACCATCAGGAACTTTATATGGCTCCTGCTTGGCCTTGTTTTCTTTTAATATATCATCTATGGTCTTCATAGTGAATGTAATTTTTTGTAACTTTGGACTCTGAATTTGAGATAAGGTTTAAACCTCTAAGACAAATTCTTCAATTTTTTTGACAGCGTGGTGATAAGATGCCTTTAAAGCACCCTCTGAGGTGCCTAAAATCTCAGACATCTGAGCGTAAGGAATCTCATCATAATAACGCATATTGAACACTAAACGTTGTTTTTCAGGCAATTTGAGAATTGCGTCTTGCAGTTTACGCTGAGCCTCATCACCATCAAACCACACATCATTATGAACTGTGGTTGCAAGAACATCTGTCAGGTCAGTGTTCTGGGCTGAGTGGCGTTGGTGAGCTGAAGAGAGAAAATCAAGAGCCTCATTGGTGGCAATACGGTAGAGCCATGTCATAATAGATGAATCTCCACGGAATTTATCAATGTTGCTCCAAGCCTTTATAAAGGCGTTCTGAAGAATATCATCAGTGTCATCGTGGCTGATACCCATTTTACGTATCTGCCAATAGAGACGCTTCTGATAGAGCGTAACAACCTTGTTAAAGGCGGCACGACGGGTTTTCTCATCTTGGAGTTGCTCAATTAACAGTTTGTCGTCGGTTTCCGGCATCGTATATAATTAATAATTAATAATTAACAATTAAGGTGCAAGCCTTAATTAACAGCAAAGGTAATATATAGCATATAAATTTCAAAATTAAATTATGGAAACAGTTTATACAAAGAACATAGTGGAGTTTGTTACGGTGGCTCTGGAGTACTGCAACTACCTTGAGCACGCTGATGAACGCACTCTGAGTGTGTTTGCGCCTGTAATGCAAAAGGTTCTTGCTCTGCTATACCTCAAGGCAGCCATCGTGGAGAAACCAGTCTCTTTAGGAGACGCAGATGTCCCGGCATCAGTCACAGAGGCTGAATATCAGACCATTCAGAATAAGATTAACAGCGTTATGGGTAGCCATGATGACTATTTTGACGGAGAAAACGCCTCTTCCATCTCAGAGAATCTGTCTGACATTTACCAATCTGTCAAGGATTTCCTTATGAACTACAAACGTGGTGACCAAGCGGTCAGCAATGACTCACTTGCGCAGTGTATGGATGATTTTGAGAACTATTGGGGCATTAAACTTTTAAATTGCATAAAGGCGTTGCACGCTGTTGTATATAATTTTGAGAATGAAGAGTTACAAGGAGACGATACAGAAGGATGAGATTGACGCTTTGGAGACTCTCTCTTACCCCGACGGCAAAATAGTTGTCATAGATACAGTAAAGGAGGCGTTCATAGCGTGCAAAGATTTGTGTGAGGGCGGTGAGGTGCTTGGTTTTGACACAGAAACCAGACCGTCATTCAAAAAAGGAGTGAGCCATAAAGTGGCGTTAATGCAGATTTCCAAAGGGAACACATGCTATCTGTTCCGTCTTTGTAAGATAGGCATTCCGCAATGTCTTACACAACTGCTTGGTAATAAAGAGATTATAAAGGTAGGTTTATCACTTAGAGATGACTTTCACCAGATACGCCGTACACGTGCATGTGAATTTAATAACTTTATTGACATACAGCAAGTGGCACCCAAATTCGGCATCAAGGAGATGAGCCTGAGAAAAATCTACGCAATAGTATTCGGCAAAAAAATATCCAAATCACAGCAACTTACAAACTGGGAGGCGGAGACACTTGACGCAAAACAACAGATGTACGCCGCCATTGACGCATGGGCGTGCGTGGAACTATATAATGAATTAGTAATTAACAATTAACAATTAATAATTAAGAATTAAGAATTAACGTGCAAGCCGAACGCAGAAGCAAAATTTATTTTGATTATGCTGAGGCGAAGCCGTTAATCACGAGCGCAGCGAGTAATTAACGATTCACCGATTCACCGATTAACCAATTCACCGATTCACCAAATAATTTCTTATGATAAAAGTAATACTAAAGAGAGGCAAGGAGTCATCACTGCTGAGATTTCATCCGTGGGTGTTCTCAGGTGCCGTAGGCAAGATTACAGGAGAGCCTGAAGAGGGCGATGTGGTGGAAGTCTATACCGCCGGTGGAGAATATATTGCAACAGGTCACTACCAGATAGGCAGTATAGCCGTGCGTGTACTATCATTTGAGAAGCGTCCTATTGACCGTGCGTTCATTAAAGAGAGGCTTACCGCGGCATACAATATGCGTAAGGCTATGAATCTTGACTTTTCTGAGCGCAATAACACATTCCGTCTTGTACATGGTGAGGGTGATTTTCTGCCAGGACTGATTATTGACATTTACGGTAGTACCGCAGTTATGCAGGCACACTCAGTTGGTATGCACTGTTTAAAAGATGTAATAGCGGAATGTTTGATAGAGGTGTTTGACGGCAAGATAAACTGCGTTTTCTACAAGAGTGAGACCACTCTGCCATATAAAGCAGACACAGGAGCGGAAGACGGTTACCTTATAGGTGAGGACAAAGTGGCGCTGGCTACTGAAAACGGGCTCAAATTCCTGATTGATTGGGAGAAAGGGCAAAAAACAGGCTTCTTTATTGACCAACGTGAGAACCGTGCACTTGTGGAGCGATACGCACACGGACGCAAAGTGCTTAATATGTTCTGCTACACCGGCGGATTCTCCTGCTACGCTATGCGTGGAGGAGCCCAATTGGTTCACTCCGTAGATAGTTCCGCCAAAGCAATAGCCCTCACAGATAAGAATATTGAGAACAATTTCGGCTCCGATGCCCGCCACAAGAGTTTTGCCGTAGATGCATTCAAATTCCTTGATGATATGAAACAGGGGGAATATGACCTCATAATACTTGACCCGCCTGCATTCGCCAAACATCGTGATGCGTTAAAAAATGCGTTACAGGGCTATAAACGTCTGAATGCCAAAGCATTTGAGAAAATAAAGAGCGGCGGCATACTATTCACATTCTCCTGCTCACAAGTGGTAAGCAAAGAGCAGTTCCGTCTTGCCGTATTCTCCGCAGCCGCTATGAGTGGCAGAAAAGTTCGAATACTAAACTTCCTGACACAAGGAGCAGACCACCCTATTAACATCTACCACCCTGAGGGCGAATACCTGAAAGGTTTGGTGCTGTATGTGGAATAGTGAAGCAAGTCAAACGCAGACAAACTTGTTTGTATGCTGAGAAGAAGCCGTTAATCACGAGCGAAGCGAGTAATAACCAAATAAAGTTTATAAATTCAAATAAGAAGTGCAACAAAAAGTTTGAAGATTATGTAGGCGATGTAACGGCGAAGCGTTATTGCGGTC
>JAZLIE010000100.1:0-7954 GCA_045617165.1 Candidatus Enterocola sp.
AGTGAGTTTTACGAGTAAAGGTAGTGAAAATAGTAGGGCTACGAGTAAAACAAACGCAGTGAGTTTTACGAGTAAAGGTAGTGAAAATTGTAGGGTTACCTAATCTCCTAATTTGTGCAGTTTAGATAATTTTCAAAAATATTTGGCATTTCAAAGGCTTAGCATTAAATTTGTACTCTCTATGCTTTTGAACAGACTGTCAATATTAAATTACAAGAACATTGCGGAGGCTCAGTTGCTGTTCTGCCCAGGAATTAACTGTTTTGTGGGGAATAATGGTGTTGGTAAAACCAATATTCTGGACTCCATCTACTATCTTGCCTGCACTAAAAGCCGCAGCGGACTTATTGATTCTCAGGTTGTGAGGCACGGTGAGCAGATGTTTATGCTTGAGGGTGACTTTACTGTAGAGGCTCCTGTTGAGGAGAATATAAAGATTCAGGCTGGCTACAAGACAGCCGGACGCAAGAGTTTCAGAAATTCAGGCAAGGAGTATCAGCGTCTGGCAGACCATATAGGGCTTATACCTGTTGTAATTGTCTCTCCTTCAGATAGTTCATTGATTTCTGATTTCAGTGACAACCGTCGTCGCTTCATTGATTTTGTCATATCTCAATACAGCAAGGAGTATCTGTTTCACCTTATTAAATATAATAAGTTGCTGCAACAGCGTAATTCAATGCTTAAACAACAACTTGAAGACGCCACTATGTATGAGGTGTGCGAGGCTCAGATGGCGGCATCGGGCAGTGAGATATACAAGGCACGTAAAAAATTTGTATCAGAGTTTTCAAAAGTGTTCAACGCATACTACAAAAAAATATCTGATGACAAGGAGAGTGTCTCTATTGAGTACAGGACTCAACTTGATGACGGCAATTTTGAGGGGCAACTGTCACTTGCAAGACGAGTTGATTTGCTGTTAGGGCATACTACAAAGGGTATTCACAAAGATGACCTTGAGATGAAGATTGGTGAGTGGCAAATCAGGAAGGTTGGCTCACAAGGGCAGAACAAGACATTTCTTCTGTCACTTAAATTTGCGGAGTTTGAGTATCTGAAACGCATAACAGGGCGTACCCCGATTCTGCTTCTGGATGATATTTTTGACAAACTTGACGCTTCAAGGGTGGAGCAAATCATAAAAATTGTCTCAAGCGGGGAGTTCGGGCAGATTTTCATAACCGATACTGACCGCACAAACCTTGACACTCTGCTCCAACGCACCGCAAACGCTGAGTTCAGAATGTTTACTGTAAAAGACGGGAGCGTAATCCAATGAAAAGAGTAAGTGTAACACCTATAGGAAAAATTCTATCCGCTTATTTTGATGAGGTAGGCATCGGGGAAAAAATCAGGGAGCAGCAACTTCTTGATAATATGGAGAGCGTGCTTGGGAGTTTTATCTGTAAATATGTGGATAAAAGGTATATAAATAATAAGGTGTTATATCTCTATGTGACAAACAGCGTTCTGCGTGGAGAACTATCAATGAACAAGCACTCTTTGGTTGAGCGTCTGAATGCCTCAGTGTCATCAGATGTGGCGGTGATAAAGGATTTGGTGATTCGGTGATGCGGTGATGCGAGGCTCCGCCCACGTCATTTTGAGCGAAGCCGAAGGCGTAGCGAAAAATCTATACATAATATATGATTAGAGAAAACATAAAACATATCAATGAATCTTTGCCAGACGGAGTGCGTCTTGTGGCAGTTTCAAAATTTAATCCTATAGCAAGCATTGAAGAGGCTTATAGCGTTGGTCAGAGGCTCTTTGGTGAGAGCCACGCACAGGAACTTGTACCAAAGGCTGAGGCTCTGCCAAAGGATATAAAGTGGCACTTCATTGGGCATCTGCAAACCAACAAGGTTAAATACATTGCCCCGTATGTCTCTTGTATTGAGTCAGTTGACTCACTTCATCTGCTAAAGGAGATAGACAAACAGGCTGCAAAGTGCGGTAGGGTGATAAATTGTCTGCTCCAGTTTCACGTGGCTCAAGAGGAAACCAAATTCGGATTCTCATTTGATGAGTGCCGTGAAATGTTACAATCTGATGACTTCAAAAATCTTAAAAATATATCAATAACGGGCGTTATGGGAATGGCATCAATAAGTGAGGACGCCATCCAAATAGAGCGTGAATTTACTCAAGTAAAGGAGAATTTTAATACTCTCAAGGCTGAATTTTTTGCCGATAAGCCCTCTTTTTGTGAAATATCAATGGGTATGACCCACGATTACCCCATAGCCATACGCTGCGGTGCCACGCTCATACGTGTGGGTTCAGGGATTTTTGGCGAGAGGATGTATAAGTGATAATTTTTTTTGTTCTGCACTTAATTTTCACTATCTTTGCACCCCTAATAAAGAGACAATAATTCACTTAATAATAAATTAGTTATGGATTCAAAGAAACGTGTTTACACCTTTGGTAATGGTAAGGCCGAAGGAAACGCTAAAATGCGTGAGCAACTTGGTGGTAAAGGTGCTAACTGTGCTGAAATGAACTTGATAGGAGTTCCTGTACCTCCGGGTTTCACAATCACAACAGATGTATGTAATGAGTACTATGAGGTAGGTCAGGAGAAGATTGTTGAGATTCTTCAGGCCGATGTTCTTGCTGCCGTAAAGCATATTGAGGGTTTGATGAACAGCAAGTTCGGTGATGCAGCTAATCCACTTCTTGTGTCTGTGCGTTCAGGCGCACGCGCCTCAATGCCTGGTATGATGGATACAATTCTTAACCTTGGTCTTAATGACACAGTAGCTGAGGGTATGGTTAAGAAGACAAATAATCCACACTTTGTATATGACTCTTACCGCCGTTTTGTTCAGATGTACGGCGATGTTGTACTTGGTATGAAACCAGTCAACAAAACAGATATTGACCCATTTGAGGCTATTATAGAGAAGGTAAAGAAAGAGCAGGGTGTTGTTCTTGACAAAGACCTCTCTGTAGAATCTCTACAAAAACTTGTAAAACTCTTTAAGGAGGCTATCAAGAATCAGACAGGCTCTGATTTCCCTGAAGACCCTATTGAGCAACTTTGGGGTGCAATCTGCGCTGTATTCCGCAGTTGGATGAATGAGCGTGCCATTCTTTACAGAAAGATGGAGGGTATTCCTGATGAGTGGGGTACAGCAGTGTCTGTAATGGCAATGGTATTTGGTAATATGGGTGACACATCTGCTACAGGTGTATGTTTCAGCCGTAATGCCGCAACTGGTGAGAACCTCTTTAATGGTGAGTATCTTGTAAACGCTCAAGGTGAGGACGTGGTTGCAGGTATCCGCACTCCACAACAGATTACAATTGAGGGAAGCCGTCGTTGGGCTGAGCTTCAAGGTATCAGTGAGGCGGAGCGTGCAAGCAAATATCCTTCAATGGAAGAGGCTATGCCTGAGATTTACAAGCAATTGAATGACATTCAAAATAAACTTGAGAACCACTACCGTGATATGCAGGATATGGAGTTTACTGTTCAAGAGGGCAAACTTTGGTTCCTTCAGACACGTAACGGTAAGCGTACAGGTGCCGCTATGGTTAAAATCGCTATGGATTTGGTTCGTGAGGGTTTGATAGATGAGAAGACAGCGGTTCTACGTTGTGAGCCTCAGAAACTTGATGAACTTCTTCACCCTGTATTTGACAAGGACGCTATTAAGAAGGCTAAAGTGCTTACTCAAGGTCTTCCTGCCTCTCCGGGTGCCGCTTGCGGTCAGATAGTGTTCCACGCTGATGACGCTCAGACTTGGCATAAGGATGGTAAGAAGGTTATTATGGTCAGAATAGAGACATCACCTGAAGACCTCGCAGGTATGAACGCCGCAGAGGGTATTCTTACCGCTCGTGGCGGTATGACATCACACGCCGCCGTAGTTGCACGTGGTATGGGTAAATGCTGCGTTTCAGGTGCGGGTGCTCTTATAATTGACTACGCTAAGGAGACTGTTACAGTAGGTGATGTTGTTCTTCGTCAAGGAGACTATATTTCACTTAACGGTTCCACGGGTCAAGTGTTTGCAGGTCAAATTGCAACAAAAGAGGCTGAACTCAGCGGTGATTTCAAGGCTCTTATGGACCTTTGTGACAAATATACAAAGATGCAGGTTAGAACAAACGCTGACACTCCCCACGATGCTCAAGTGGCTCGTGACTTTGGTGCCAAAGGTATTGGTCTTACCCGTACAGAGCATATGTTCTTTGAGGGAACAAAGATTAAGGCCATCCGTGAGATGATTCTTTCTGAGACTCCAGAGGGACGTGAGAAGGCTCTTGCAAAACTGCTTCCTTATCAGAAGGCTGACTTCAAGGGTATTCTTGAGGCTATGGACGGTCTTCAAGTAAATATCCGTCTGCTTGACCCACCTCTACACGAGTTTGTTCCTCACGATGAGAAAGGTCAGGAGGAGATGGCTAAGGAGATGGGCGTAAGTGTAGAGGCTATTCAACAGCGTGTTGCTTCTCTTGCTGAGAATAACCCGATGCTTGGACATCGTGGTTGCCGTTTGGGTATCACATTCCCTGAAATTACAGCAATGCAGACACGTGCTATCATCAGTGCCGCTTGTGAACTTAAGAAAGAGGGAAAGAACCCAAGACCAGAAATTATGGTTCCTCTTGTAGGTATTCTGTATGAGTTCAAACAGCAGAAAGAAATTATTGAGAGGGTTGCCGCTCAAGTATTTGAAGAGTATGGTGTTAAGGTTGATATTGAGATAGGTACAATGATTGAGATTCCACGTGCCGCTCTTACAGCAGACCGTATTGCTACAGAGGCTCAGTACTTCTCATTTGGTACTAATGACCTTACTCAGATGACATTCGGTTACAGCCGTGATGATATTGCTTCATTCCTTCCTGTATATCTTGACAAGAAGATTCTTAAGGTTGACCCATTCCAGGTTCTTGACCAGCACGGTGTAGGTCAGCTTATTAAGATGGCTTGTGAGAAGGGTAAGGCTATTCGTCCTAACCTACGTACAGGTATCTGCGGTGAGCACGGTGGTGAGCCTTCATCTGTTAAGTTCTGTGCAAGCATAGGTATGGATTATGCAAGTTGCTCTCCATTCCGTGTGCCAATTGCGAGACTTGCCGCAGCACAGGCTGCTCTAGAATAATTTGATTTGTAATCAAATAAAAAATCCTGCTCTTGTTAAGGGCAGGATTTTTTTTTATTTGGTGATTAGACAATAATTTAGTAAATTTGTTTTTCATATTATGCTATGTTGTGACCATTATGACAGACAAGATAAATATCCGCAAACTTGAGGATGACCTTTGGGAGTCAGCAGACCTACTTCGTGCAGGTTCAAAACTGACCAGCAGTCAGTATTGTATGCCTGTGTTGGCGTTGCTCTTTCTTCGTTATGCCTATAGCCGTTTCAAGATGGTGGAGGCAGAACTCTTGAAGGACCGCCCGAGCCGTGGCGGTAGGGTGATGCCTGTAGAGGCAAGTGACTTTGCCGCAAAGAGTGCGTTGTATCTTCCAAGAGAAGCACAGTTTGACTATTTAGTTAATCTGTCTGATGATCAGCCTCTGGGTGAGGCAGTTAATCTTGCTATGACATTGGTTGAAGAGCAGAGCGAACAGTTGACGGGTATTCTGCCTAAGTCTTATACGATGTTCAGCGATGAGTTGCTGCGTGAGTTACTGCGTATCTTTAACAATAAGACGCTTGATGAGATAGGCGGTGATGTCATCGGTCGTATTTATGAATACTTCTTGTCAAAGTTCGCCAAGGCTGTAGCCTCTGATGATGGAGTGTTCTTCACTCCCAAGTCATTGGTTAAGATGCTTGTCAATGTGCTGGAGCCAAAGCAGGGCGTAATGCTTGATCCTGCCTGTGGTTCTGGTGGTATGTTTGTACAAACTGGTGATTTTGTCAATGAGGGCGGTATGAACGCCAATACTCAGATGACCTTCTTCGGTCAGGAGAAGGTGGAGTACAATGCCCAACTCTGTCTTATGAATATGGCGGTGCATAGTTTGAACGGTAAGATTGTTTCTGGCGATGAAGCAAACTCTTTCTACCACGATGCCCATAATCTTGCCGGCAAGTGCGACTATGTTATGGCTAATCCTCCTTTCAATGTTGACAAGGTCAAATCTGAATCGGCATCAGCCGCCGGACGTTTGCCGTTTGGCTTACCGGGTGTTAATGCCAAGACAAAGGAGATAGGTAATGCCAACTACCTTTGGATTTCCTATTTTTATGCCTATTTGAATGATACTGGGCGTGCTGGCTTTGTTATGGCTTCATCGGCAACTGATAGTGCCAACAAAGATAGAGACATACGTGAGAAACTTGTCCTCACTGGCGATGTGGATGTTATGGTTAGTGTGGGAAATAATTTCTTCTACACCCTCTCACTCCCTTGCTCGCTGTGGTTCTTTGATAAGGCAAAACGCTTGGAGAACAAGAACCGTGTGCTTTTCATTGATGCCCGCAACTATTACACAGTTGTTGATAGAACTCTCAATGAGTGGACTGAATGGCAGCTCCGCAATCTGCAAGCCATAGTACATCTGTATCGTGGTGAGACGGAGAAGTATAAGGCTCTTGTTGCCGAATATGATGCAGCCCTTTGCGGAAAGTCACTCCGGCAATGTGAGGACGCTCTCGCTACTGCTAAGCAAGCCGCCAAAGATGCCGTTGCTGCCGCTGACCGCAAGACTAAGAAGCAAGTTGAGCGAGAGAAGGCAGAGGTTGTGGCTGAGTGTGAATATATGCTGGAAACAGCACGCCAGCGTGAGTGGCTTATCTCTAAGTTCGGCACAGATGGCAATTATCAGGACATCCTCGGTCTTTGTAAGATAGCAACTCTTGATGAGATTTGCGAGAAGAACTACAGTCTTACCCCTGGTGCCTACGTAGGCGTAGCCGAAGCTGAGGATGATGGCGTTGATTTCCATAAGCGAATGAATGAGATTCACGCAGAGCTCTCACAACTCAATGCCGAAGCTAATGTGCTTATGAATGAGATAATGAAGGAATGGGAAACCCTTAACACAAAGTAAGTTATGGCAAACGATATAAAACCAATAACATCGACCGAAATTTTGCCAACGGATGCTGTCGTTGGAAATTTGATGTCTGACCTTCGCCAAATCATTGACGAAGCGCGAAGTCTTGTAGCATCTACTGCCAACTATGAACTTACTATGATGTACTGGCATATTGGTGAACGAATCAACCGTGATGTGCTTGGTAATGAACGAGCTGAATATGGAAAGCAGATTGTGTCGCAAGTGGCGACACAATTGCAAGCACTATACGGCAATAAAGGTTTTGAAATACGAAACGTCCGAAGAATGATGCAATTTGCTCAACAAATCAAAGAAGAGAAAATTGTGTCGCAACTTGCGACCAAATTAAGTTGGTCTCATTTCATAGAGGTACTTCCTCTCAAAGATGAATTGCAAAGAGAATTCTATTTAACAGTAGCAGCAAAAGAATTATGGGGGCGCAACCGACATCGCAAGGAAATAGACGGCATGCTCTTTGAGCGTACCGCGTTGTCTTCAAAACCTGAGGATGTTGTAAAACAAGAACTTGCCAACATAAGAGACAACAAACTTGTTTCTCCTGATGTAGTATTCAAGAGCCCTTATTTCCTCGAATTTACTGGTCTGAATGGCATGTACAGCGAGAAGGACTTAGAAGATAGTCTTATCGCACATTTGGAACAATTCATTCTTGAACTTGGAAATGGATTCTGCTTTGCGGAGCGACAGAAGCGTATGATTATCGACGGTGAGGATTTCTATCTTGACCTACTCTTCTATCACAGAAAATTGCACCGTCTTATAGCCATTGATTTGAAGCTTGGTCGTTTCAAGGCTCAATACAAAGGTCAGATGGAACTTTATCTGCGTTGGCTTGAACAAAATGAGATGGAGCCAGGGGAAGAAACACCTCTTGGTCTTTTGCTATGTACCGAAGGCAGT
>JAZLIE010000101.1:0-5304 GCA_045617165.1 Candidatus Enterocola sp.
ATTTCTTATTTCTTATTTCTTATTTCTTATTTCTTATTTCTTATTTTTAATTGCTATCAATAACCCAAGTGTAATAAACGCTCCTGGGGCGAGAATGAAGAGCAGCATTCCGTAATCCTCAGGGAATACGGAGAGCCCGAAAATCATTCCTGTGCCAAGCAGTTCACGTACGGCACCAAGAATTGTCAGTGCTATTGTGAATCCAAGTCCAATGCCAAGACCGTCAAGTGCGGAATCAAAAACGCCGTTCTTTGCGGCAAATGCCTCCGCACGCCCAAGTACTATACAGTTCACAACTATAAGAGGTATGAAGAGTCCGAGACTTGCGTAAAGTGCCGGCAGATATGCCTGCATACATAGTTGAAGTATTGTTACAAAGGCGGCTATTATAATTACATACGCCGGAATGTGAACCTTGTCGGGTATTAGATTACGTACCGATGATATTGCCGCGTTTGAGCATATAAGCACAAACATAGTGGCAAGACCCATTCCCATTCCGTTAAGCGCGCTTGTGGTGGTGCCAAGAGTAGGGCACATACCCAGCATAAGTACAAATGTGGGGTTCTCTTTAATGAGACCGTTCGCTATAATTTTTAATTTATTCATCTGTCGCCTCCTTTTCTATCACGGTTATTGACCTGTAGGTGTAACTTGCTCTGTTTACAGCCTTCAAAAAAGCTCTTGAGGTTATTGTAGCGGCTGTTATTCCGTCAACATTGCCGCCATCTTTTGTGACTGTGTATGTTGTATATGCGTTTCCGCCTGCAATTGAAGTTTTAAACCATTTGTCTGCCTTTGCACCAAGACCCGGAGTCTCCTGATGCTCCATAATGGCATAGTTGACTATTGTGCCATCGGGGGAGAAACCTGTAAGAACCTTAACAGCGCCACCATAACCGTTCTCTTCAGTGTAAAAGGCGTAACCGGAGACCTCTCCGTCTTTATAGGCTATTGAGGCTGGAATCTCAAGATTTGTGTCATAACTATTAAATGAAAACACAGTATCTTTAATTGTGTCAAACTCAGGCAGAACCATCTTCAGGTTTTTCTGCCTTGAAGTCTCTTTTGAAATTTCAATGGGCTCTTTTGTCAGGTCATAGACAACGGCAAGCAGACCTCCTGAGATAAGTGCTATCAGGGTCAGGGAGAGAACCATTGGCCAGAATTTATCTTGTGCTTTGCTCATAATTTTGAAAACTGTTTAGGTCTGACATAATGGTTGATAAGCGGTGTGACGCCGTTCATAATTAATATGGCGAATGACATACCTTCAGGATAACTGCCCCATGTTCTAATAACAACTGTTATTACCCCGATGCCTATGCCGTAGATTATTTGCCCCCAATGTGTCATTGGTGAGGTGGCGTAATCTGTAGCCATAAATATTGAGCCTAAAAGCAGACCTCCTGTCATAATTTGAGTTAAAGGGTCAGCCATTATAATAGGGTTATGGGCGTGCAGAGGCCAGGTGAATAGTGCCACTGTTGCAAGTATGCTTACAGGTATATGCCACGATATTGTCTTAGTGCAAAGCAGATAGATAAAACCTATAATCAAGGCTATGGCACAAACCTCACCCATACTGCCTCCTATATCACCTGTAAGCAGATGCAGATAGTCTGGAACAGATTCAAGTGTGTGTGCCGCATTACGTAACGCCGTTGCTGATGATGTGGAGTCAATATCTAATTGTGCAAGTTCTTTCATATATGATAGTGGCGTGGCTCCCGTCTCAGCGTCCATATAGGCTGTGTTGAGCGGAATTGGACGTGGCCAAGTTGTCATCTGTGCGGGGAATGATATAAGCAGGAATACACGCCCAACAAGTGCAGGGTTGAACGGATTGTTGCCAAGTCCGCCGAACGCCATCTTGCCTATGCCTATTGCAAACAGCGCTCCTATTACCACAATCCACCAAGGAAGGTTTGACGGCAGATTGAACGCAAGCAGTAATCCTGTGACCACTGCTGAAAGGTCAGAGATAGTGTTCTCTCTCTTCAGCAGGTATTTTGTAATCAGAAACTCAAAGATTAGGCAGGAGGCTACACTTATAAGACTCACAATAAGCGCCCCGATGCCAAAATAGTATAGTGCCGCAAGATATGCGGGCAACAGTGCTATGAGCACATTGCGCATACATTTCTGTACACTTACATTAGCGTGAGTATGTGGGGAAGGGGAGATATACATTGTTTAATCGTTTAATCGTTTAATCGTTTAATCGATTCACCGATTCACCGGTTCACCGATTCACCAGTTTGTTATTTATTGTTTCTATTTTTCATAATTGCCATAACATTTGCTTTGCCTAAGCGTACATAGTCAAGTAGCGGACGGTTTGACGGACATGAGAAGGCGCAGCAACCGCACTCAATACAGTCAAAAATCTGATGCTGCTCAGCCTCATCATACATCTCCATCTTGCTCATCTTGGAGAGTAGGTATGGCTCAAGTCCCATAGGGCACGCCTCAACACACTTTCCGCAGCGTATGCAGTTCTCTACCTTACCACGCACCGCCTCACTCTCATCAAGCATCACAACTGCTGATGTGCGTTTGTTTGCAGGTGTGTTCAGGTGAACCATTGAGCGTCCCATCATAGGGCCGCCGCATATAAGTTTGCCTGTGCCATCGGGGATACCGCCAGCCATATCAACGGCGGCACTGAGAGGCGTACCTATTCTAAGAATAAAGTTACCGGGTTTCTCAACCTTCTTACCGCTTACGGTAAGGGCAATCTCTGTTATAGGCTTGTTTTTCTGAACCGCCTCATAAACGGCAAATACTGTGGCTACGTTTTGAACCACCGCACCTGTAGCCGCCGGAATTGCTCCGCTACGTACCACACGACCTGTCAGAGCCTGTATAAGTTGCTTCTCACCACCTTGCGGATATTTAAGTTTGAGTGGCGTAACCTCTATGTCATAGCCACTTATGTTATATGTGGGCAGCAGTGACTGCAAATGCTCAATAGCGTCTTTCTTGTTATTCTCAACACCTATTATGGCTTTCTTTATGCCTAAAGCCTTTAGAAGAATCTGTACACCGACCATAATCTCATCGCCCTTCTCAAGCATAAGACGGTGGTTATGAGTTAGATACGGCTCACACTCAACAGCGTTTACTATAAGCGTGTCAATCTTGCAATCTTTTGGCGGCATAAGTTTAACTTGAGTGGGGAAGCAGGCTCCGCCCAAACCAACTATGCCAGATGCCGTTATTTTGTCAAGTATCTCCTTTGGCTCAAGCGCGCACTCCTTGACAAGTGTGTCAGAGGTATCTATGCCTTCAAGCCACTCATCACCCTCAACAGTTATTATTACGCAAGGGTGATAAACTCCCCAAGCGTCACGCACACGGTCTATTCTTTTGACTGTACCGCTTACAGAACTGTGAACAGCGGCAGATACAAATCCACCGGGGTTGCCTATTGTCTGTCCCGCCTTAACCTTGTCTCCCACGGCTACGCAAACTGTAGCGGGTGCTCCTATGTGCTGGTCAAGAGGAATTGTAACCTCTTCAGGCACGGGAACCCTTTGAAACGGCACCGCCGCAGTTATTTTATTATCTTTTGGATGTACACCACCAATTTTGAATGTTTTCATGCGTTCTCCTCCTTCTTTTCTTCTGGTTTCTCTATTGGTTTGATTGCGGGAAAATTCTCCGCCACGATGGCTCCTGTGGGGCATACCGCCACACATTTGCGGCACAAACGACACTTCATTGTGTCAATGTGGGCAAGATTGTTTGTGACCGTAATAGCCTCAAACTGGCACTCCTTAACGCATTTAGAGCAACCTATGCAAGCGGTGGCACAATCTTTGCGGGCTATGCCGCCCTTGTCCTCATTTGTGCATTTAACATAAATCTGACGGTTCTTAGGCCACTTCTTACGTAACTCCATTATATGTTTAGGGCAAGACTTTACGCAAGAGCCGCAACCTGTGCATTTGTCTGCATCTACAACTATGCTGCCTGTCTCTGGGTTTATACTCAGAGCACCGAACATACAGGCGTTAACGCAGTCTCCGTAGCCAAGACAGGAGTATGGGCAGGTGCTCTCTCCGGTGAATAGTGTTTGAGAGATGCGGCAATTCAGCGCTCCGTCATATTTGCTTGTTACCGGACGGCTATTGCAAACCGTCTGACACTTTACAACGGCAACCATCGGGGTGGACTCCGCCGCTGCAAGACCAAGTATGCCACCCACCTTCTTCATTGTCTCCGCACCTCCTACGGGGCAGTTGAGACCTTCAAGTGAGTCTGCCTTAACGCAACGTTCAGCAAAATTACGACAGCCGGCGCTTCCACATCCACCGCAGTTGGCTCCGGGAAGTACCTCTTGAACTTGGTCTATGCGTGGGTCTTCCTCCACTTTGAACTTCTGCAACAGAAAGTAGAGCAGCACCGCTGAAACCAAGCCGATTATTGTTAATACTAATACAGATGATAAAACCATTACTTCTGTTTTTCTATATTAAAAATGAATTTTCTTCTTATTGAATCTCTCAACAGATATAATAATCCGTAATATGCTAAAACGGCACATAGTGCCAAAAGAGCGTTTGCCGCCTCACTGAGCGCGCCTCCGTGCTCCAACATAAAAAGCACGGCAAAGAGTATGATAAGCGGTATGATGAACGCAAGTGTCACAGCCTTCAGACTGAATACTTCTGAAACGCCTACTGTCACTCTCTCTCCCACATTGTACGCCGCAGCATTACTTACAGAACACTCTATATGCTTTATCTTGCTGTTTGAGGCGTTGCATATAAGTTTGGCACCGCAACCTTGGCAAGCCTCCTCCTGGCAAATGGCTATTGTCAGCATATTGTCAGTTATGGCTGTTATGGTACCGGCTCTGTTCAATTAGTAATTAGTAATTAGCAATTATCTATTGCGTTGCAAAGTTAATAAATATAAAAACAGGTTATTTCAATTTGTCAAGATATTTATCTCTTGCTGTATTGAAGCCGCTCAAATACTTCTCAGGAAGCGGCTCTACTGAGGGTGATTCCATTGTGAGCGGGTTTATGGGCTTGTCATTCTTCCACACACGGAAATCAAGGTGCGGACCTGTAGAGGCACCTGTACTACCCACATAACCAATCACTTGCCCCTGTTTCACGTGGTCGCCCACATTCAGACCTTTGGCATAGCCGCTCAGGTGCAGGTAGGCTGTGGAATAGACGCTGTTGTGCTTAATCTTAATGGTATTACCGCCACCGCCTTTGTATGCCTTGAAGACAACCTTGCCATCACCAATACTCCATACGGGAGTGCCTTTTGGGGCGGCGTAAT
>JAZLIE010000102.1:0-1448 GCA_045617165.1 Candidatus Enterocola sp.
TTGTTCTGCTCTGAACTCTTCATATATTTTATGGAGATTATTACAAGAGCCACAAATAGTGCTATAACAAGGATCTGTACAATAGGGAATAAGAACAATTTTTTATAAAGTATTGAGTTTCCGTAACATACATATTGCACACAGCCATCGCCCATATCAACTGTTATGGGGGTGTGCTTGCTTGCAAACTTTACGGCAAGTGCCTTCAATGCCTCAGACGATAGGTTCTCATCCTCTAAATTCTTAAAAGACAATACATTATATGCACTATCTGTAAGCAGTACGGGGATTGTGTTATTTCCTGTTATTATGGATTGTTCAAAACCTATGTCACAGTTCATATCAGCCCTCAGTATCTGCTCTGTGGCATCTGCCAGCACCTCCATCTTGTGGTGCTCCTCTTTGGCAAGACTCACAACCACATCTTGTGTAAAGAAAAACGATGCCGCAATTATAGCAACACCTATAATTATAAGCAGACTTCTTAAAATGACGGTAGGGTTTTTCATATTATCTATATTTACTTTGTGAGGAGTCTTCCATTATGCTTAGGTAACTTCTGTAGCGAGACTCGCTTATTCTGTGTTCTTCTACAGCCTTAATAACGGCACAACCAGGCTCTTTAGTGTGCGTGCAGTCAGAAAATCTGCAATTTTTGCCTTCTTCAAAAATTTCAGGGAAGAAATGGCTTACCACCGATGGCTCAATATCTACCGTTCCAAAGCCCTTAACACCTGGAGAATCAATAATATAGCCATCGTAAAACGGGAACATCTCCGTATAGGTGGTGGTGTGCATTCCCTTTAGGTGTACATCTGATATGGCTCCCACTTTTGTGTTAATGCCACTGTCCAATGCGTTTATGAGTGATGATTTTCCTACACCTGAATTGCCCGAGAATAGTGTTATTTTACCTTTTAACAACTCCCTTAATTCCCCGATGCCATCTTCTGTAACGGCACTTGTCTTTATGCACTTATATTTAAGGTTATCGCCATACAGACGCATGTAGGCATCTGTTACCTGCATGCAGTAATCATCATAAAGGTCTGTCTTATTGAACACTATTATTACAGGCACTCCGTATGCGTACGCCGTTACCAAAAATCTATCAATAAACTCTGTGGCTGTCTCCGGCATGGTTATGGTAACAACCAATACCGCTTGGTCTATGTTGGCGGCAAGCACCTGAGACTCTTTAGATAGATTTGACGCTCGGCGTATTATGTAGTTCCTGCGGTCACACACCTCTGCTATGTTCTCTCCGTCTATCTCCACTATGTCACCCACCGCCACAGGCTGGGTACTACGGGAACCGTTAAGGCGGAATTTACCCTTAACCCTTACCAAATGCTCCACTCCACACTCATCTATAGCGGTATAGACATTGCCTGTACTTTTTATTATTCTACATTTCATGACCCTTGTCCCTTGACCCTTGACCCTAT
>JAZLIE010000103.1:0-2148 GCA_045617165.1 Candidatus Enterocola sp.
CATAGAAGACGCAGAAGGCTACTCCGCCTACTTCTCACCCTACTTTGTGGAGACCGACGGACGCTACACCAAGCACTACTACGCAGGCACGCAGCGTATGGCGTCAAGGGTGAAGTCAATGCCAAAGGGAATGGGTGAAGAGCCACAGCAGCCAGAGCAGGCTGAGCAACCCGACTCACAGGAACAGGCATCTGAGATGGCATCGGGGCAAACATCGGGGCAGACAGAATTGACTGACGAAAACGGACACGCCAGCGACGGAAACGCCAACGGTGAAAAACAACCCTCAAAAGAGGAGAAGGAGGCTATGAGAGAGTATCAGAAGTTGCAGCAGATGGAGGTAGCAAAGGTTGAGGCATCGGGAGGAAGCGAGTCTGCCAGTGGCACAGAAGAGTCAGAGGCGGTTGAGCCAGACCTCTACTACTACCACACTGACCATTTGGGAAGCACCACGTTTATCACAGACAGAGACGGTAATGTAGCCCAATACTTAGCCTACACCCCGTACGGAGAGACGTTCATAGAAGAAAGGGACGTTACACCGTACAAGTTCAACGGCAAAGAGTTGGATGCAGAAACAGGACTATATTATTACGGAGCAAGATACTATGACCCCACCACTGCCCTATGGCTTGGTGTAGATCCCCTTGCAGAGAAATATCCTGGTGTGAGTCCGTATGTGTATTGCGCTGGCAACCCAGTCAAGTACGTGGATCCGGACGGGAGAGATGCTGTATTCATAGTATTTCCCGATTATAAAATTTCAACACCTATAGGCAAGCTAAGTAATTTAGGCCATGCGGGCGTGTTGCTGATTGATAATGAAACAGGTGTTACGAAATACTATGAGTATGGACGCTATGATGAAGCAAATAAAGGAGTTGTTAGGAATTTCCCTGTTCCTGATGTTAAAATAGATAAACAAACCAACTTACCAACCAAAGAATCTTTAAATAAAACGCTATCAAGTATTTCTAAAAAATCAGGTCAAGGAGGAAATATTGAAGGAGCATACATCAACGGGGATTATAATAAAATGAAGGATTATGCAACAAATAAATTTAATGAAAGCAACAAAGGTAATAATGGATATAATGAAAATAGAGAGTCTTATGATTTGTTTAATAATAACTGTGGTACATTTGCAGCAGATGTAGTTTCTCAAGATCCTATAGTGGACAAAGAAATGCCATTCTTTGTGGATCCAAGACCTAACAGTATGATTGAAGAAATGCAAGAAAACTTTAATCCTATACATTACGACGCTAATCAAAATCAAACGAATTATTAAAATCAGGATAGAATGAGTATTTTAGAACTAATCGGATTAAATTTGTACTTAGGATCTGTTGTATATGTTGGGTTGATGATTATTACATTTGCGATAGTTAGATTTTATAAATGTACGAAAAAGGCAAAATTAATATCAATGATAATTGAATTTGTGGTTTCAAACATTGTTAGTGTACTAATCTGGATCAAATGGAGTTTTTCATTTGATGTTATGCAAGGTGTTTTTTTTATACCAGCATTATTTTCAAGTGTAGCCTTACTAATATTGTTAGAAATCGTGTTGCTAATTATGAAGAAATGTAACAGCAAAATCTAATGTGCAATGTATGCTTCCCTATAAATGACTATATCCCCAGAAATATGAGTGAGATTTATTCCATAATACATGATAAGGCGTATGATGCAGCAAAAGCAAAAGGAAAATTAGATGCAATACTAAATGCAAGAGTGCTTGGAGCGGACGCCAATTTAGTAATTGGAAATATCGGAAACATATTTAAAAGTTCAAATGCAACTGATAAATGGCGTTCTGCGGTGACAGCAATAGGTTTTGGATCTATATATGGATACAAGTCATCTTTAGTTGGAATGGGAGTTTCTGCTATATACAATGCAGTTTCTGCCATATTAAAGTAATGAAAGGAAATTACGAATCATGAAGAAAGATATCATACGAATTTTTGCTTTAATAATATTTGGATTTTTCGTATTATGTATATCCAGTGTCGTATGGATACCTCTTTTAACTCGATTAATGGATGATATTGAGATTGTCTTGATGAAGACATTTTCTACAAGCAAGAATATCCCTTTGATTCTTCAGTATGATGCAAAAGACCTGTCATTGGAAGACTT
>JAZLIE010000104.1:0-37435 GCA_045617165.1 Candidatus Enterocola sp.
GACCTATTGAACGTGCGTGCATCTTATCCTCAACCATATGTCCAAGTTTAAGCATATAGATTACACCCACTGTAGCAGGTTGGTCAAAGCGTTCTCCGGTACCACCATCATATAGGTAGGTCTTACCATAACGAGGTACACCAGCCTTGTCTGTCCAAGTGTTAAGGTCATCAAGTGTGGCTCCATCAAAAATAGGTGTGGCGAACTTAACACCCAACTCTTTTCCAGCCCAGCCAAGAACTGTCTCAAAAATCTGTCCCAAGTTCATACGAGATGGCACACCAAGCGGATTAAGAACTATATCCACAGGAGTTCCGTCTGCAAGGAACGGCATATCCTCACGTCTTACAACACGGCTTACAATACCCTTGTTACCGTGACGTCCGGCCATCTTATCGCCCACACGTATCTTACGTTTCTTTGCAATGTAAACTTTGGCAATCTTCATAATGCCTGAAGGGAGCTCATCACCGATGGTCATATTGTATTTGTCTCTCTTAAGACGAGCGTCCATCTCCTTGTACTTGCGAAGGAAGTTAAGTATTACATCACGAATCATATCATTCTTGTGAGCGTCTGTAGTCCACTTTGACAGTTGAACTTGAGTGTAATCAATCTCAAGCAACTGCTTCTGTGTGAACTTGTTGCCCTTGGCAATAACGTCTGCTCCAAAGAAATCCTTAACACCTTGAGAGGTCTTGCCTGCTGTAAGTTCCATTAACTTTTTAGCAAGAATCTCCTTCAGAGCGCCAACCTCCTTGTTGAAATTCTCATCAAGTTTTGCAAGGTCGGCCTTCTCCTGTGCCTTTGTCTTTTTGCCCTTCTGTACGCGACTGAAGAGTCTTGTTCCTATTACAACACCACGCAGTGATGGGGTTGCCTTAAGAGAAGCTTCCTTAACATCGCCGGCTTTATCACCGAATATAGCACGCAGAAGTTTCTCTTCAGGAGACGGATCTGATTCACCTTTAGGTGTTATCTTACCAACGAGTATGTCTCCTGGCTCAATGAGAGCGCCGACACGTACTATACCATTCTCCTCAAGGTCTTTTGTAGAGTCATCGCTGACATTAGGAATATCTTTTGTCAACTCCTCATTGCCACGTTTTGTCTCACGAACCTCAAGTGGATACTCATCAACGTGAACAGAGGTGAGTATATCCTCACTTACAAGTCTCTCATTGATTACAATGGCATCCTCATAGTTGTATCCCTTCCAAGGCATAAACGCAACCTTAAGGTTCTTACCAATAGCAAGTTCTCCGTTTTGAGTGGAGTAACCTTCGGTAAGAATCTGACCTTTGACAACGCTATCTCCCTTATGTACAATAGGGCGCATATCAATAGTTGTACTTTGGTTGGTTTTCTGGAATTTTGAAAGAGCGTATTCCTTTACAGGTGAGTCAAACATTACAAACAACTCATCATCTGTATAGTCATATCTAACCTTGATTGTTGTTGCGTCAACATATTCAACAACACCATCTCTCTCAGCTGTTATTTGTGTTCTTGAATCTCTGATAAGCTGGCTCTCAAGACCTGTTCCTACAATAGGAGCCTCTGTTCTGAGTAGAGGAACCGCCTGACGCATCATATTGGAACCCATCAATGCACGGTTAGCGTCATCGTGCTCAAGGAATGGGATAAGAGCGGCGGCTATTGAGGCTATCTGTTGAGGAGCCACGTCCATAAGCTCAACCTCTTCTGGTGCGACAACAGGGAAGTCGCTATCTTGACGGGATTTAACTCTAGGTAATATGAAGTTACCGTCATTATCAAGAGGAGCGTTACCTTGAGCTATAATCTTGCCCTCCTCCTCTTCTGCTGTCATGTAGACTATATCCTCCTTGTTAAGATTAACTTGCTTGTTGGCAGCCTTACGGTACGGAGTCTCAATAAAGCCCAAGTCGTCAATCTTTGCATAGACGCAGAGAGATGAGATAAGTCCGATGTTCGGTCCTTCAGGAGTCTCAATAGGACATAGACGTCCGTAGTGAGTGTAGTGCACGTCACGTACCTCAAATCCGGCACGGTCTCTTGACAGACCGCCAGGACCAAGTGCCGACAGACGACGCTTGTGAGTAATCTCAGCAAGTGGGTTTGTCTGATCCATAAATTGTGAGAGTGCGTTAGTGCCAAAGAATGAGTTAATGACAGATGAAATAGTCTTTGCGTTGATAAGCTCAATAGGTGTGAACACCTCATTATCACGCACATTCATTCTCTCTCTGATTGTTCTTGCCATACGAGCGAGACCAACACCGAATTGGTTGTAAAGTTGCTCACCTACTGTTCTGACTCTACGATTGCTCAAGTGGTCAATATCGTCCACATCGGCTTTGGAGTTAAGAAGTTGGATGAGGTATTGAATAATGGCTATAATATCCTCTTTTGTTAAAACCTTAATATCAGGAGATATGTTCAAGCCAAGTTTTTTGTTGATTCTATAACGGCCTACATCGCCAAGGTCATATCTCTTCTCTGAGAAGAAGAGGTTTGTGATAACCTCACGGGCAGAAGCGTCATCGGTTGGCTCTGCATTTCTAAGTTGGCGATAAATATAGTTTATAGCCTCCTTTTCTGAATTGGACGGGTCTTTTTGCAATGAATTGTAGATTGCCGCATAATCAGATTGATTAGCCTCTTCTTTATGCAGAAGAATTGCAGGTACGTCAGCCTCAAGAATCTTGTCAACATCCTCTTGAGTCAGAACAGTCTCACGCTCAACCACAATCTCATTACGGTCCATTGATACAACCTCACCGGTATCTTCATCAACGAAGTCCTCAACCCAGGTTCTAAGAACACGGGCTGCGAGTGTTCTGCCGATAACTTTTTTTAGCGAGGACTTGTTAACTTTAACCTCTTCAGCAAGGTTGAATATTTCAAGAATATCTTTATCTGTCTCAAATCCTATCGCACGCAGAAGTGTTGTCACCGGTAATTTCTTCTTACGGTCAATGTATGCGAACATTACGTTATTAATGTCTGTGGTGAACTCAATCCACGAACCGCGGAACGGGATAATACGTGCTGAATAAAGTTTTGTGCCGTTGGCGTGCATACTCTGTCCGAAGAAAACGCCAGGAGAACGGTGAAGTTGAGATACAACTACACGTTCGGCACCATTTATAACGAATGTACCCTTCTCGGTCATATATGGGATAGGACCAAGGTACACATCTTGAATTACGGTGTCAAAATCCTCGTGATCAGGGTCTGTGCAGTATAATTTCAGTTTTGCCTTTAGGGGTACACTATATGTAAGACCTCTGTCAATACATTCGGCAATGCTGTAGCGAGGAGGGTCTACATAGTAATCCAAAAACTCAAGGGTGAAATTATTACGAGTGTCCGCAATAGGAAAATTTTCTGAGAACACTTTATACAAACCTTCGTTTTTCCTTTTTTCAGGGGGAGTGTCCAATTGGAAGAAATCCTTGAAAGATTTAAGTTGTACCTCAAGGAAATCAGGATATTCCAGTGGATTTTTTATTGAAGAGAAATTTACTCTCTGATTGTTATTACTCATAAAAGAGGGTTATTAATTGACTACACTAAGAAAAAAACATGAAAAGGTTTAGAACCTTTTTTATAAGGTTCTAAACCGTAAGGTCCTGATAGCCAGGACTTGAGATTACTTCAACTCAACCTCGGCACCAGCCTCGGTAAGTTGTTTCTTCATGTTCTCAGCATCGTCTTTAGAAAGACCTTCCTTGATTACAGAAGGAGCTGCGTCAACTAAATCCTTAGCCTCTTTCAAGCCAAGACCTGTCAACTCTTTTACAAGTTTAACAACCTGAAGCTTAGCCGCACCAGCTGATTTAAGCTCAACATCAAATGATGTCTTCTCCTCAGCTGCTGGTGCTGCCGCACCACCTGCCGCTGGACCTGCTGCTACTGCTACAGCAGCTGCTGCTGGTTCAATACCGTACTCTTCTTTAAGAATTTGAGCAAGCTCGTTAACGTCTTTTACAGTTAGGTTTACCAACTCTTCTGCAAGTTTTTTCAAATCTGCCATTTTTTTATAAATTTAATAGTTTTACTTTTTTTGTTTAATTATTCAGCTCTTTCGCCAAGAGTCTTAAGCACACCGTGAATAGTATTGCCACCTGATTGCAATGCAGACAATACGTTCTGCATTGGAGATTGCAACATACCGATGATCTCGCCAAGGAGCTGTTCCTTTGATTTTAATGCTACCAATGCGTCAAGTTGGTCTGCGCCAACATAGAAGCACTCTTGCACGTATGCTGCTTTCAGTTCCGGTTTTCCGTTGTTAGCCTTGTCCTTCTGCATCTCTTTAATAAGACGCGCAGGGGCGTTAGCGTTGTTACAGAACATTATTGCAGTTGAACCTTTAAGAGTGTCATTCAGTGGAGTGAAATCGCCACCAAGTTCCTCTAGAGCCTTTTTGAAAAGAGTATTCTTTACAACCATCAACTTAACATCAGATTTGAAGCAGTTCTTTCTTAGATTGAAAGTCTTTTCCGCGTCAAGTCCGAATGCGTCAGTTACATAGAAGCAGCCGTACGCTGAAATAGTCTCTTTAAGTTGGCTTATCAATGCTGATTTATCTTCCTTTTTCATAACAATAATCCTTTATAGTTATTCAGCTGACTTAGGGTCAATTTTAATACCCTTACTCATTGTGCTTGAAAGATAAATGCTCTTGATGTAAACGCCCTTGGCTGAAGATGGTTTGAGCTTGATGATTGTAGAGATAAACTCCTTTGCGTTCTCAGCAATCTGCTCAGGTGTGAATGACACCTTGCCTATTGATGTGTGAACGATACCGGCTTTATCAACCTTGAAATCAATCTTACCTTGTTTAACCTCTTTTACAGCCTTGCCTACCTCGTTGGTAACAGTACCACTCTTTGGATTAGGCATTAATCCACGTGGACCAAGAACACGACCCAGAGCACCAATCTTACCCATTATAGATGGCATAGTGATGATAACGTCAACGTCTGTCCAACCGCCTTTTATCTTTTCTATATACTCTTCAAGACCGACATAGTCAGCACCGGCGGCTTTAGCCTCCTCTGCGACGTCGGGTGTACATAATGCAAGTACCCTTGTTACTTTACCAGTACCGTTTGGAAGAGATACTACACCTCTTACCATCTGGTTTGATTTACGTGGGTCTATACCAAGACGTACATCAATGTCTACAGAGGCATCGAATTTAGTCGTGGTAATCTCCTTTACAAGAGCAGAAGCTTCAGCAAGTGTGTAACTTTTACCAGTCTCAACTTTAGAAGCAACCTCTTTTTGTTTTTTTGTCAGTTTACTCATAATTTAAAAACCGGTTAAAATTAAACATTCTGTGGGAATTCACCCTTTACGGCGATACCCATACTTCTGGCTGTTCCGGCTACCAATCTCATGGCAGACTCAACAGTAAAGCAGTTCAAGTCAGGCATCTTGTCTGTTGCTATGGTCTTTACCTGATCCCAAGTAATTTCAGCAACTTTCTTGCGGTTTGGTTCTGCTGAACCGCTCTTCTGTTTTGAAGCCTCAAGAAGTTGAATTGCTACAGGAGGAGTCTTGACAATAAAGTCAAATGACTTATCAGTGTAGTAAGTAATAACAACAGGAAGAACTTTACCTGCCTTGTCCTGGGTCTTAGCATTGAATTGTTTGCAAAAGTCCATTATGTTGATACCCTTGGAACCCAAGGCAGGACCAATCGGTGGAGCAGGATTTGCGGCTCCGCCTTTTACTTGCAATTTGATTTGTCCAGCAATTTCTTTTGCCATAATATCAAATACTAAATGTTAATAAAATAAAAATATGGAAGAGGGACAATTTTAAGCGTAACCTTATTGTTCCTTTTCAACTTGCATAAAACTAAGCTCTATCGGAGTTTTACGTCCGAAGATCATAACCATAACCTTTAACTTCTTCTTCTCATTGTTAACCTCTTCAATGGTACCAGAGAAGTTGTTGAAAGGACCAGAAATAACCTTTACGGTTTCTCCCACATAGTAAGGAACAATTATCTCTTCCTCACTCTCCAGTGATTCATCCATCTTGCCTAAGATTCTACTAACCTCAGACGGGCGGAGTGGCACTGCCTTGCCGTCTTTACCTCCGAGGTAACCTAGAACATTGGGAATGTTGCGGATAATTCCAACAGTCTCACCTTCCAGTTCAGCCTCTAAGAGAACATAGCCCGGCATAGAGTTGCGTTCTTTGATAACTTTCTTACCGTTTTTTGTGGTGAAGATTTTCTCAGTTGGAACCAACACCTGTGCAACGTGACTGTCAACAACGGGATTTCTTCTCTTTTCCGCTTCAATGTATTCGCGTACTTTGTTCTCTTTCCCGCTGATTGCCTTAATCACATACCACAATTTTTCAGACTTGTCAGCCATAATTAATTCCTCCTAAGTTAACCTAACAAACCATAAATGAACTTCATAATCTCTTCAAAGCCAAGGTCTATCAACCAGATAATGAGTGAAAGGATAAGGGAAGCAACTAAGACAATCACTGCACTATTGGTCAACTCCTTTAAGGATGGCCATGTTGTTTTATGAACGAGTTCGTTGTAAGATTCTTTACAATAATTTACTATCTTCATAGTAGCCTGTTATTATTTTTTTAGCACGGGTCGAGAGGCTCGAACTCCCGACACCTGGTTTTGGAGACCAGTGCTCTACCAACTGAGCTAGACCCGTAGGTTAGTTAATAGTTAAAAAAGAATAGTTAATAATTAACAATTAACAAGTAACAATTGAAAAAGGTAAAATTTTCTAAAATTATAAATGGTTTCTCCCTTTTTGCGGGAGAAACCGTTTATATGAAATTTTAGAAAATTTCTGTAATTTGGCCTGAACCTACTGTTCTACCACCCTCACGGATAGCGAAACGAAGACCAGCTGAGCAAGCTACAGGGTAGATAAGCTTAACCTTAATCTCCAGGTTATCACCAGGCATTACCATCTCAACTCCATCAGGAAGAGTAATCTCACCTGTTACATCAAGTGTACGGATATAGAATTGAGGACGATATTTGTTATGGAATGGAGTGTGACGACCACCTTCCTCTTTCTTCAAGATATAAACAGAAGCCTTGAACTCATCGTGAGGAGTAACAACACCCGGGTGAGTGATTACCATACCACGCTTGATTTCATCTTTGTCAATACCACGGAGAAGAAGACCTACGTTATCACCAGCCTCACCTTGGTCAAGAAGTTTACGGAACATCTCAACACCTGTGATAACTGATTTCTTGCCCTCTGCACCAAGACCGATGATTTGTACCTCATCACCGACCTTTACAATACCTGTCTCAACACGACCTGTTGCAACTGTACCACGACCTGTAATTGACTATACGTCCTCAACTGGCATAAGGAATGGTTTATCAACGTCACGCTTTGGAAGTTCAATCCAAGTGTCAACAGCCTGCATAAGCTCCATAACCTTGTCCTCCCATTCAGCGACACCGTTAAGTGCGCCAAGAGCGGAACCACGGATGATAGGTGTGTTGTCACCGTCAAACTCGTAGTATGAAAGAAGCTCACGCATATCCATCTCAACAAGCTCAAGCATTTCAGGGTCATCAACCATATCACACTTGTTCATAAATACAACAAGGCGTGGAACGTTTACTTGGCGAGCAAGAAGAATGTGCTCACGTGTTTGTGGCATAGGACCATCAGTAGCGGCAACTACGATGATAGCACCATCCATCTGAGCGGCACCAGTTACCATATTCTTTACATAGTCAGCGTGTCCCGGGCAGTCAACGTGCGCATAGTGACGTGTCTCTGTCTCATACTCAACGTGAGATGTGTTGATTGTTATACCACGCTCTTTCTCTTCAGGAGCGTTATCAATCTGATCAAATGATTTGATTACATTCACATCAGATGGAAGTTTCTTTGCAAGCACTGTTGTGATAGCAGCGGTCAAAGTTGTTTTACCGTGGTCAACGTGACCAATTGTACCGATGTTTACGTGCGGTTTTGAACGGTCAAATTTCTCTTTTGCCATAATTGTAAGATTTTAATTAGTAATTATTCTTTTAATATGTGTTCTATTTCAAATATGAGAGCCAATAACGGGACTTGAACCCGTGGCCTCATCCTTACCAAGGATGCGCTCTACCAGCTGAGCTATATCGGCAACCTTAGAGCGGAAAACGGGGCTCAAACCCGCGACCCCCAGCTTGGAAGGCTAGTGCTCTAT
The DNA here is from genome assembly GCA_045617165.1 of Candidatus Enterocola sp. Lineage (GTDB taxonomy): Bacteria > Bacteroidota > Bacteroidia > Bacteroidales > Paludibacteraceae > Enterocola. Next base: position 8,209 of record JAZLIE010000104.1, read on the forward strand.
CAACTGAGCTATTTCCGCATTAAGTTTCAATTTGCATATTTCCCTCAGTTGATAGAGCACTTCCGTGTCTATGTTTTGGCAACTGAGCTATTTCCGCATTAAGTTTTATTCCGCAAAAAATCCCGCGATGGATTACGGACCTGCGGTCCGTGAACCAAAAGGGGGGAGCCTTTGCACGGAAAATCAAAAGCCACACCCTTATAGTGTGTAGCCTAAAAGAGCGGGACTCTACCTGTAAACAAGTTTCCAAAGAGTCCCGCTCTTTTCGGCTAACGGCTTACGCCGCTTTTAATTTTCTGTGGGCAGTGATGGATTCGAACCACCGAAGGCATTGCCAGCTGAGTTACAGTCAGCCCCATTTGGCCACTCTGGTAACTGCCCTTTGAGCCTCTTGTCGGATTCGAACCAACGACCCCGAGATTACAAATCACGTGCTCTGGCCAACTGAGCTAAAGAGGCGTTTTCCTTACGGCTTGCAAATGTATAGCTTTTTTTTCACCTGACAAAATATTTTGAGAAAAAAGCAATATTTTTTTTATTTTTTCTCTTTTGCCTTCTCTATTTGTTTCTGAAGTGCTTCACAACATAGGTCCACAGCCTCCTCAAAACTGTCGGCTGTCTTACTTGAAAATAGTTCCGCCTTCGGGGCTATTAGTTTAATGGAAGCCTCTTTGTTCGCGGCTGTCTCCGGCTTGATGACTCTTAGTGTGACTTCAACGGCTGATATGCCATCGTGGAACTTAGCCAACTTCTCTGTCTTCTTGTTGATGAAACTCTGTAACTTCTCTGTAGCGTCAAATTTTACTGACTGAATTCTAATCTCCATAATCAAATCCTTTCTTTTAAATTGTTACACATTATATATATAAGGTATAAAACCGCTTCATTTTCTTGGGTGGGCGTTCTTGTATATCTTGCGCATCTGCTCAAATGAGGTGTGGGTATAGACCTGTGTGGCGGCTAGTGATGCGTGCCCTAACAACTCCTTTACAGAGTTTATCTCAGCCCCTGAGTTGAGTAACGCTCCTGCGAATGTATGCCTCATTACATGAGGACTTCTTTTTGAGAGCGATGAGACATTCTTCATAGAGTTGGTCACTATTCTGTAAATCAATTCCGGGTATGCCGGCTCACCTTTGTCTGTCACTATGAAGCTCTCGACATCTCCAAATAGTTCCCGTTTTAACTTAATATAGTGTTCCGCCTTCTCTTTTAAAATATCGCCTATGGGAATCACACGCTCTTTTCCTCCTTTGCCCCATACACGCAAAGTTAATGAAAAAAAATTAAAATCGCTCTCTTTAAGTGAAATTAATTCGGCTCTACGTATGCCGGTGTCGTAGAGGATTTCCAATACCATATCATTCCTCGCATCAGTGAATGAGTCTAAATCAACTGGCGTGGGAGAGAGTATATCTGACACTTCAGATTCACGGAAAAATATAGGAAGCGGTTTGGACGTCTTGAGTGCGGTTATCTTTGCTGTCGGGTCAATAAATGACTGATTCAGCCGTTTCACATATTTGTAGAAACTGCGGAGTGCGGAGAGTTTGCGGTTTACTGATGTGGAGCTCATTTTGCCGTTCTCTTTCAGATCCATAATCCAGTCTCTGATAAAGACACTCTTCACAGCTGTCAGGTCAGAGATACCGTATGTGTGGCTAAGAAAGTCCTGGAATTGCTCCAAATCCTTCTCATACGCATCAGCCGTCAATTTAGAGTACCTTTTCTGATGCGTTATATACTCTATGAAATTCTCAATATCCATACGGTGATGCGGTGATACGGTGATGCGGTGATACGGTGATTTGATTATATGTTTATCGAATCTCCGACTCACCGATTCACCGACTCACCATTTATTTGTACCACGATGCGTACATAGCATAGTTATGCGCTATCTTTTGGTTTATCTCCTTGGCTTGTTCCGGTGAGACCTCTTTCACCTGTTTTGCTGGAACGCCCGCCCAGATGGTTCCGGCAGGAATCTGTGTGTTGCTTAAAACCAATGCGTTGGCGGCAACAATAGCACCCTCGCCCACAACAGCTCCGTCAAGAACTGTGGCTCCCATACCAATTAGAGCATAGTCACAAATCTTTGCTCCGTGAATTGTAACATTATGACCTACTGATACATAATCTCCTATCTCAACCACTGACTTCTGATAGAGTGTGTGCAATACCGCTCCGTCTTGAATGTTAACGTGATTGCCAATGGTTATTGTGTTCACATCACCACGCAGAACTGCGTTGAACCAGATGCTGCAACCGTCTCCAATTGTTGTGTCGCCCACAATGGTGGCGTTGTCGGCAAGAAAACAATCCTTGCCTATTTTTGGGGTGAATCCCCGAACTTCTTTAATTATTGCCATAATTGTATATGTTTACTCGTTTCACTCGTAAAGGGTCAGGTACTTGTCCCTTGTTCCTTGTCCCTTTTTATTGCAATTCGTGAGTTGCAATAAGTTTTAAGGTATCCACATCTATCTTTTTTGCAAATATCTTATGCTCTTTGTCAAGAACATATATCATAGGTGTGGAAGATGTGTCATACCAATACCAATAGAAAGAGGTGCGTTCCGGGTCCCAGACATTTGTCAGGTTCTCCATCTTCTTCTCCTCTATGAATTTAGTCCACTCCTCTTTATCGGTCAGCATATAGACCGCTATTATGTTGAATCGTGGGTCATCTTTGTATTGCTCATAAAATTCACTGACCTTAGGCGCTGTTTGTTTGCAGTGTCCGCATTGTGGTTCAAAAAAGAATAGCACTGTGTATTGTGAGCCTCCCATATCATAGATGGAACGGTATTTTCCGTCAAGTCCGCAAAGTTCTATGTTGTGTGCCTTGTCTCCTACAAGTGAGTGCTCTATCTTCTTAATCTCCTTGCTAATGTTTGACTTCAAGGTAGAGTCAGCCCAAGTGGCTGTACCGTTCAAATAATAGTTTCTGCCAAGTTCCACAAGCATACGGTCCATACCCATTATGTTACTCTTTACACCCCACTGAAGCATATAGTTGCATATAACACGGAAAGTCTGCTCAGTGCCTTTGCGGCTCTTCTCAATAAGCGTTAAGGCTGCGGGAATTATGGAGTCATAATGCTGCACAAGAACCTTGTCCATATATGTGTCCAGTGACTGCTTTATATATGGAGTGTGAAAGGTGCGGTCATCGGCAAGGTTCATATTGTCAAAATAGTGCTCTTTTTGAAAATTGTAGTGGAGCACCCACTTCATAGAGTCACTAAGAGCGTCATACCCCTCAGGCTTCTGAAATTCAGGTGATTGCAGCCCCTTTATAAAAATGCCGCACATACTCTCAGGGTACTTTTTAATAAGAGCGTTCTGTCTCTCTGTCATAGTGGCTCCTAATAGTTTGAGTTCCGCTTTAATCTTTTCAGTCTCAACTGAGTCTTCCAGACTCTCCATCATTTTGCTCTTCTCAGCGCTTGTCTGTTGAAGTTCTCTCATAAAACGTGCGTAGCCGTTAAAGTCAACGCTCTCCTGTGCCCCCTCTACCACTATGTTTTTATAGCGGTCTGTGGTGTCAAGTTTTACTGTTATATTCTGACTTCCACCCAATAGCACCTCAGCCACAGGGGCACGCTTGACGCAGATGGCGTATAATCCCTCGTCAAACTTATCCTTCGGGGTGAAGACTCCTTTGCCTTTTTTGTCAAGATTAAGTGAGTCCTTGACATAGATTTGCCCGAAGTAGTGGTAGGCGAGCAGCACCTGTTCCCCTGCAAGTTGCGGGGCTTTGATTGTTATTTGAGCGGTTACAAAAGTTGATACACATACAAGGCATATCAGCAAATTTAATTTATATTTCATACGCTATTGTCTCAAGAAACTCATACTCACCAGCAGACAGGTATGGTTTCAGTTTGGTTTTCAGATTGTTGTTATAGTTGTTTAAAAATCTCTTCTCATCAGCGGTAAGCAAGTTTAAATCAATTGCCACGATGGCGTAAGGGGCAAGTGTCAGATGCTCAAATGTGAGAAACTCGCCGAACTCACTTTTTGAATGTGGAACAACAAGCACCGTGTTCTCAATGCGCACGCCGTGTTTCCCCTCTCTGTAAATACCCGGCTCATCGGTCATTGTAAGCCCCGCCTCATACCCAATGTTGTTCTCTGACGGACGTAGCCATGCGTAGCCCTCGTGGACGTTAAGCAGGTGACCTACACCGTGCCCTGTACCGTGTCCGTAATTCAGAGACTCATTCCATAGGAACTGCCGTGCCAGAATGTCAAGCTGGCTGCCCTTCACACCTTTTGGGAAAACCGCCGTGCCAAGCGCTATATGCCCTTTAAGCACAAGAGTGTAATCCCGCTTCTCCTCATTAGTCAAAGAACCGCAAACAAGAGTTCGGGTTGTGTCTGTGGTGCCGCAGAGATAGTGAGTGCCCGTGTCAATTACAAGGAACCCCTTGCGCTCAATCACTGAATTTGACTCTTTAGTGGCGGCATAGTGACCTATGGCACCGTGAGCGGCGTAACCCGCAATTGTCCCGAAACTCTCATCAACAAACAACTCATGCTCCGCCTTGAGTTCCCTAAGTTTATCCATCACATCAATCTCAGTTATGCGGGAGCCACTCTCAAGAGAGTCATTGAACCACTTGTAAAATCTTACCCACACCACACCGTCTTGAATCATAGCACGGTGGTAGCCCTCAATCTCCACACTGTTCTTCACTGCTCTTAGACGGGCTATATATAGTGGCAGGTTTACTTTGCGTCTCTCTTTTATCAGCAGAAAAAGGTGCTGGTTCAGCGCATTCTCATCATAGAGTAATGTACCGTCACACTCTTTTAACGCTTCATCAATCTCCTCATATTCCCTTACCCCGATGCCACATTTTGTAAAATATTCAGCCGCTGAGGCTGTTATTTTGTTTTTATTTATGAAAATGGTGCATTCGGTCAGGCTTACAATTACAAAGGAGCGTACCACAGGGTTACACTCCACATCGCCGCCACGTATGTTCAAAAGCCAGGCAATGTCATCAAGGTTTGAGGCTATGGCATAGTCAGCCTTTTGCTCTCTCATTATGACACGCAGCCTTGTGAGTTTTGACTTTGCTGACTCACCTGAATATCTTACATCGTGGATATATACGGTGGAATCACATAGGGCGGGGCGGTTTGTCCACAGAGTTTCAAAGCCAGCGTCATCACACATATTGACAGCCTCTGACAGTTCAGCCCACCTTTTAATGGAGAAGAGGCGGGCGTTTGCAGCCACCTTCTTTCCTTTCATCTCAGTTGACAGCCACTTTTCAGGCGACGGAATATCAGGCAAACCGCACTTCATAAGTTCAATGCCACTCCCTTTAAGTTGCAATGATGCCTGTATGTGATACCTTGAGTCAGTGAACAGAAGTGCTTTTGAAGATGTCACAACCAGAGTGCCGGCGCTTCCCGTAAAGCCACTGAAATGGCGTATGAGCCTGTAATGACTCTCAATATACTCACTCTGATGCGGGTCTGCCTGCGGAATTACGCAGGCGGCATAACCGTTAGACTTCAACCATAACTGAATATTTGTAACTTCTCTCTTCATTTTGAGTGGTAAAGGTACTCAAAAACTTATTTTTTTACAAAAAAAAGATTAAAAGTTTGTGTGTTGAAAATGTTTGTTTACCTTTGTGCCCGCAATAGGAGGATATTCCTAAATGAAAGGAGGTGATTCACAATGATAGTAGTACCAGTAAAAGAAGGCGATAACATTGAAAAAGCGTTAAAGAAATTCAAACGTAAGTTTGAGAAGACAGGCGTTGTTAAGGAACTACGCAAGCGTCAGCAATTCTCAAAACCTTCAGAAATCAAGAGAGAGCGTATGATGCACGCCATCTATGTTCAACAACTGCATCTCAATGAGGAGTAATCAATTTTTTCCCAATAACAAAAAGACCAACGCTTTAGAAGTGTTGGTCTTTTTTTGTCTTCAATAACTAAAAAAAAGAAAAAAAAGTGTAACTTTGTGTCCTGTTGGATATATCTGTATGAAAGATACAAATAAAGAATATGATGAGGCAATAGCCTCCTGCAAGGAGATTTTCACTAAGAAACTCTATGATTACGGTGGTGCGTGGCGTATAATGCGTGCTGAGTCTGTGACAGACCAGATTTTCATTAAGGCTAAACGCATACGCAGTCTTGAGACTAAGAAGGAGAACCTTGTGGGGGAGGGTATTAAGCCTGAATTCATTGGAATAGTGAACTACTCCGTTGTAGGTCTTATACAACTTAAATACGGTGCGGCTGATGTTATAGATATGCAGCCCGATGACATAATTCCTCTGTATGATAAATATGTGGCTGAGGCTAAAAGACTTATGTTTGCCAAGAACCACGATTATGATGAGGCGTGGCGCAGTATGCGTATAAGTTCCTACACAGACCTCATACTTATGAAGATAAACCGCACAAAGGAGATTGAGGACCATAAAGGGCAGACTCTTATCTCAGAGGGCATAGACGCAAACTACTTTGATATGCTGAACTATGCTGTTTTCGGACTTATAAAATTAGCGGAAGAGGGTGAGTGATGGCTGAGAGTTATGCGAAAATAAATTTGGGAAGAGCGCTTCAAACCATTTGCAGATGGTTTATAGGCATTGTGTTCCTGTTCTCAGGATTTGTTAAGGCGGTGGACCCCATAGGCACAAACTATAAGATTTGTGACTATTTGGAGGCTTTCGGACTTCCTGAACTCTCTGTGCTTGCTCTGCCGGCTGCCTTTGCTATGATAATGGTGGAGTTCACCATAGGTTTCAATATGATTTTCTCACTGAAACTCAAGGTGACAGCAATTGTCACCGCACTCTTTATGGCGGTTATGACCCCGCTTACGCTCTATCTTGCCATAGCCAACCCGGTTTCAGACTGCGGCTGCTTTGGTGACGCCATAGTGATAACAAACTGGCAGACATTCTGGAAGAATGTTATAATAGACTGTTTTCTTATACTGCTGTTCTTTACGCTGAAATATAACAGACCAAGACTCACCGACGCAGGTCAGTGGATATGTATGCTGCTACCGATACTCATTTGTCTTGGATTGGAACTCTACTGTTACAACCATCTTCCTTTGATTGATTTCCGCCCGTATAAAGTTGGTAATAACATACAGGAGTTGATGGCTATTCCTGATGACGCGCCTGTTGACAAGTACAACACCACGTTTGTCTATTCCAAAGATGGCGTTGAGAAGGAGTTCTCACTCTCTGACGCTCCGTTTGAGGATTCTACGTGGGTCTTTGTGCGTCAGAACACAGAACTTATTGAGAAAGGGTATGTACCGCCTATCCACGATTTCTCAATAGTAATTGACGGAGAGAATGACATTACTGATTTGGTACTTGAGCGTGAGGGCTATACATTCCTTATTATCAGTTCTAAATTAGAGCAAGCGGATAGTAAGGGTTTCAAAAGAGTTAATGAGATAAGCCGTTGGGCGGCGGAGCGTGATATGCCTGTATATTGGCTCACAGCGTCATTCCATAGCGTCATAGATGAGTTTGTGGAAAAGAACGGCGTTACTTGTACTATGGCACAGACCGATGAGATAACACTCAAGACAATTGTGAGGTCAAATCCGGGGCTTGTGTTACTCAAAAAGGGCACTGTAATTAAGAAATGGCACGTCAATGACCTGCCATCAGATGAGCAACTTAACTTAATAACTAAATAATTTTAAAGACAATGAGAAAGAACATCGTGGCAGGCAACTGGAAAATGAACAAGACCCTGCAAGAAGGTGTAGCGCTTGCTACAGAACTAAAAGAGATTCTGAAAGGTGAGAAACCTAACTGTGAGGTGATTATTGGCACTCCATTCATTCACTTGGCAACAGTTGCTGAGGTTATAAAGGGTAGTGTCATAAAACTCTCAGCAGAGAACTGCGCTGATAAGGAGTCTGGTGCATATACCGGTGAGGTTTCAGCCGCAATGGTTAAGTCTACAGGTGCTGAGTACTGCATACTCGGTCACTCTGAGCGTCGCCAATATTATCACGAGACTTACGAGATTCTAAAGGAGAAGGTGCTTCTTGCTCTTGCCAATGAACTTAAGCCAATCTTCTGTATAGGAGAACTTAAAGAGGAGCGTGAGGCTGGTAAGCAGAATGAGGTTGTAAAGGCTCAACTTGAGGGCTCAGTATTCAATCTTTCTGCTGAGGATTTCTCTAAGATTGTGCTTGCATACGAGCCTGTTTGGGCTATAGGTACAGGTCTTACAGCGACATCAGACCAGGCAGAGGAGATTCACGCATATATCCGTAGCCTTATTGCAGCAAAGTATGGTAAGGAGGTTGCTGAGAACACAACAATTCTGTATGGCGGAAGTTGCAAGGCAAGCAACGCAAAGGAACTGTTCAGCAAACCTGATGTAGATGGTGGTCTTATAGGTGGCGCTTCACTAAAGGCTCCTGATTTCAAGGGTATTATTGACGCATTCTAAAATTCCCCAACCTATGCAAACACTTATATTTGCAACGGGGAACAGACATAAGGCTGATGAAGTGCAGGACTTTCTTGGAGAGGGTTTTGCACTTCGCTGTCTAAAAGATGTAGGAATTACGGAAGATATCCCCGAAACCGCTGACACACTTGAGGGTAACGCACTTTGCAAGGCAAGATATGTCTATGATAAGACGGGTTGTGCTTGCTTTGCTGATGATACTGGTTTGGAGGTGGAGGCACTTGGCGGTGCTCCTGGCATTCATACAGCAAGATATGCTGGTGAAAATAAGTCTTCAGATGCTAATATTGATTTGCTTCTGAGAAATCTGGAAGGTAAGGAGAACCGTGCGGCACGTTTCCGTACAGTGATAGCGTATATTGATGATTCAGGTCTTGTGTACTATTTTGAGGGTGTGGTAGAGGGGAGTATAACTAAAGAACGCTCAAAAGGAGTGGAGGGATTTGGTTACGACCCTGTATTTATGCCCGACGGATATGATAAGACTTTCGCACAAATTCCTTTGGCTGAAAAGAATAGTATAAGCCATAGAGGTATGGCTATGAGTAAGTTCATAGCGTTTCTGAATGGTACTAAATGAAAAATTATGAATTTTAAGGTTATATTATTGTCATTCGTATTGCTAGTGATATCAGCACCTCTGTTTTCTGATATTCCAGTAGGTACTTGGCGTTCTCATCTCTCTTATCGTAATGTTACAATGGTGGAGGAGACTCCTACGCAAATTTTTGCCGTGGGTGACGGACATCTATTTTCTTGCAATAAGGGTGATAAGTCAATAACCAAATATTCAAAGATTGACGGTTTTAGTGAGAGTTCTGTAACTCGTATAAAGTTTGATTGGCAAAGTGGCTCTCTTCTGGTTGCGTATAATAATGCCAATATTGATATTGTGACTAAAGATGGCGATATAATTAATGTCCCGGATATCAAGAACAAGTCACTTGCTGTTGATAAGAGTATTAATAATGTATGCTTCTATAAATCAAATGCTTATATAAGCACTAATTTTGGTGTAGTGGTGTTGGACTTGAAGAGGTATGAGATTAAGGATACTTATATAATTGGAGACAATGCTCAAATGAAACCCGTCTATTCTGTCACAACTGATGGAAAAAATCTGTATGCCTTGATGGACGGTGCTATCAAGGTTGCTCCTATTAAGGGAGAGAACCTGTTGGACTATAAGAATTGGTCTGCTGATAAAATTTCTCTTCCTGATTTTTCAAAGAGATATTCAGAATTGGTGTATTACTGCGGCATATTTGTTTTATGTGAGAGTGATGGAGATGTATGGGAATACTCTGACGGAGTGTGGAAACTATTATTTAAGAAATCTGTTCAAGGGGCTACGTTCACACACCTTTCAAAAGAGAGACTGATCATATCTTGTGGTGCTGAGAAACATGTGATTGATTCATCGTGGCAGAAGGCGGGACCATACAATTTGGGCTGTAAGGATGCTGTGATTGTAGATAATACTTTCTGGCTTGCGTTGGAGAGTGGTGGGTTAGGCTATTTATCAATAGAAGATGGGGTTTTGCATTCAATAAAGGTAGATGGTCCGGTGTTAGCTTCTTCACAGAAGATGTATTGTGATAATGGAAGGATTGTAGTGGCTCCCGGTGGTGCATGGATTGACAGAAAACATATAGAAGGCGCCATTATGTTCTTTGAGAATGAAAAATGGGTGTCATATACCGCACAAGAGACAGGTGTTGCTGATATCTCCCCCGATGGTTGGTTTATGGATGTTGTATCAGTTGCGGTTGACCCTAAAAATCCTAACCGCTGGTTTGCGGCTACTTGGGGGGAAGGTATTTATGAGTTTATTGACGGTAAAGCTGTTAAATTGCATAATTATTACTCTACAGGTGGTGTCATAAAACCGGTTTCAGGACTCTCTGAATCAGCGTGGTTGCATTACACAAGGGTTGACGGATTAGTCTTTGATGATGAGGGGACATTGTGGGCTATATGTTCCAGAGGCTCCACTGACGCTAATGAAAAGGTGGTTGTTTATTTGACCCCTGATAATGTTTGGCACGAGGCTTCAGGTTATCATTCTGCATCCACATTTGCTACCGCTCAGCAGATATTGATTCACACAAGCAAGCAGAAGTGGGTTCGTTCAGCAAGATATAAACCAGGCGTGATAGTAAAATCAGAGAAGTCAAGTAGATTTTTCAGTTCATTTATAGACAAGGACGGTAATACTATAACACCGTCATATATATATGATATTGCAGAGGATAAGAATGGTGACGTGTGGGTTGGAACAAATGAAGGACCTTTGATATTCCAAAATATCGGGGATGTGTTTAACTCCTCATATAGAGTGACAAGGATAAAGATTCCAAGAAATGACGGGTCTGGTTTGGCTGATTATCTTTTGAATGGTATTGCGGTTAAATCTATTGCCGTCGATGGTGGAAACAGAAAGTGGGTTGGCACTGAGAATACAGGCTTGTATCTGATATCTGCTGATGGTCTGACTAATATTCACCATTTTACAGTTGAAAACAGTCCGCTTCCGTCAAATGTGATTACCTCAGTTGCTATTAACCATGAGAACGGCTCTGTGTTTATAGGTACTGCCGATGGAATTGTTGAGTTCAGGGAGGGTGCAACGGAGCCTGAGAAAAAACTAAATGAAATGAAAATAAAGGTTTTTCCCAATCCGGTGGAGCCTGATTACACAGGTTTGATTACTGTTACCGGATTAGAGGAGAATACTGAGGTGAGAGTTGTCAATGCCAGTGGTTATCTTGTATACTCAGGTGCTTCGGTCGGTGGCTCATTCACTTGGAACGGAAAGAATTTTCAGGGCGATAATGTGAGTGGAGGCGTATATTTCTTCCACTTAATGAACACTAAAGAAAACAATAGCCGCAGTACTGCGGCTAAGGTTCTTATAATCAGATAATAGGAATTAGAGGAATCTCAAATTCCTTTAATTCTTACTTCAAAATCAGCACTTCCACTCCGTTTCCGGGAACTGTCACTTTAAGAATGTTGTCATTGATGATAAGATTGTTTTCAAAGAGAGATTTGAACTCTTTATCTTCCATCATTTTTGGAAGTAACACTTCAATCTCTTTCTCTTCTTTGTTCTTGTTAAATACTGTGATGACAATATCTCCAAAGTAGTTTCTTGCGTATGCCCAGGTGTTGTCATCAAGTCTTAACTCAATAAAATCTCCATACATTAGAGCCATACTTTTTCTTCTGAGTTTTGCTAAATCTGACACATCTTCAAGAAGCTCTTTCTCTTGTTTTGAGAGTTGGTCATCAAACCTCATCATACGGCGGCAGTCAGGGTCATTGGCTCCGGCATCACCTATCTCATCTCCATAGTATATAACAGGTACTCCTGGTATGGTTAGGTTAAATGCGTTAAGTTGAAGAAGTTTGTCATAGGCGGTGGAGTCTGATACCTGAACATCTTTAAGCCAACCTATTACTTTGTCATCTTTGTTTGGTACATCACCTGATGCTATGCTTGCAAAGCGAGCGCGGTCGTGGTTGCCGGAAATATATCCCATAAGGCTGTGGTTTCCATAAACCTTCAGACTCATATTAAGTGTGTTGCTAATACGAGTCAGGCTTTGCCCGTCTGTGGCGAATACATTTGCCGCATCATCTGATACATTGAAATCAAACTGCCCGTTAAGCATTCCTGAATTAACATAACTGCTGATAAGTTTAGGACTTCCGTAAGACTCGCCAATTTGGTAGATGTTCTTATGCTGAGGCCATTCAACCTCTGTTTTGATTTTGTATGTAAGTGTACGCCAGAAGTTTTCCTGAACGTGTTTGCAGGCATCGTGGCGGAACCCGTCAAGGTCAAATTTTGTAATCCAAGCCACTGCTGAGTCTGTCATAGATTGTACAATCTCCTCTCTTGAATAGTCAATTGTAGGCAGAAACTCGTCAAACCAGGTTGAGAGCCTGTAATCATTCCAACGCTCAAGGTTCTTTGAGCCGTCAGGCAAGATAAGTGGTGTGCATATTGTAGGATCATTCTTGAACATAGGATGCTCTTCGTGAACATGGTTTGCCACATAGTCAAGAATAACATTGATACCTTTTGCGTGTGCCAGTTCCACTAACCTCTTCATCTCCTCATCTGTTCCGAATCTGAAGTCTATCTTACTGGATGATATGGGCCAATAGCCGTGGTAACCTGCAAACTTTGTCTTAACAGGATACTCCATACCTGAATATGGTTCAAGAGGATTCTGTACAATAGGGGAGAGCCAAATGGTTGTGATACCAAGTTTTGTGAAGTAATCAGACTCAATCTTCTCTGTAATACCCGCTATATCACCTCCAAAGTAATCAACTTTAGGATTGACATCGGGGCGGTTCATAGGATGGTCATTCTCTCTATTCCCGTTATGGAAACGGTCAACCATAAGGGAATATAGAATCTGGCTATGTTTGTCCTGACGGGTTATTTGTTTCGGGTTTGTAACCACTTTACCATACTCCAGTGGTATCAGAAGGTCATTTGATATGCCATATTTATTTGCCGCAATGACTCTGATATATGAGCGTTGTATCTTTTTCGCCTCTTTTGGGGCGTGGACATAGATATATCCGTCTCGTTTAGTTATGAATTGTGCAGGCAGTTTGTAATTCTCCCAATAAACATATAGTTGTTCAACGTCATTGAACGTGCTTATTTCGAATTTGCCTAACATTGTTTTGTTGGATATAAGCACAGGTGCTTTTGATTGTGTGCCGTTGACGTGCAGAATTGAGTTGAATTTGCCTGAACCGTTGTCAACTTTCTCAGGGTTGGTCTCATCGTGGTTCCAATCTCCGTCACGTACAAGTTGGTAAAGGTAAGTTCCTGGAGAGATTCGGAATGTGACTTCATATACGCTGTCACTGTTCAGTGTCAAATCAGGGTGCAATGAAGGCACCCAATCATTCATCTGCCCGGCAAGTTGGACTCTTTTCCAGCGTTTGTCACCCGGATTATAGCGGAAAGTGAATTCAGCCTCATCGGTGCGCTTACATAATATGCTATAAGGAACGCCATTTACCCATAGGGCGACATTTTGCAAGGGCTTCATCTTTCCCGCTATTATTGAGAATGTGCTTTTATCATCACTTAATCTGGCGATAAGCATTTTATTGTCAATAGTTATTGAGTCAACTTTTGAGGGCTCAAGTATATAGTCTTTTGTAAGGAATGTGTTTCTTCCTGCGTCTAAGGTTATAAAAGAGTTTAGCCCTACATTGATTGATGATTCAACAGGCAGGTTAAGCGTGTACCTTTTGCAACCGCAAATGGTTAACGCCACCAACACACATAGAGATAATGACAGTCTGTTTTTCATTTGATATCTATTCTTTAATAAATTTAACACTTATGGCACCAAGTAACAACAGGACTCCCGCTACAACCAGCATTGCGGCTTGTGTGCCCACTGCCTGAAGAATGAGTCCGCCACATAGTGCCGCAATAATTTGTGGCAGGCAGATTGTACAGTTGAACAATCCAAGGTAATATCCCATATTGTCCCCTTTCAGAGAGTTTGTCAATATGGTGAATGGTATTGCAAGCATAGCCGCCCATGTCGCGCCTATAAGGGCGTAACTTATCCAAAGAACATATTGATTGTGAATATAGGATATTGATATAAATCCTATGGCTCCCACGATGAGGCTAATAGCGTATGCCCATTTGTTTCCGAATTTATTCTCCAAAGCAGGAAGTAGCGCCGCCCATAGCAGAGAGCCTACAGCTTGAATAGCGAATACAACTCCAACCCAGTTGCCGGCATTCTGGAATGCCGCCACTTGTGTTCCGTCCGCCTCATTCCAACCAAAGCAGAGTGATGCTATGGCTCCGTTGGAGTATGTCCACATATACATAAATGCCGCCCAGCAGAAGAATTGCACCAAGCCAACTGTCCAAAAAGTTGATGGTGCGGTTTTCAGCAGATGGAAAAAACTTGGATTCTCTTTCTCAATTTCATCACTCTTTTCTTCAATTCCGTGGAATTTAGCGTACTCCTCCGGGTTAAGTTCTTTGACTGTAATGAATGTGTAGAGGACGCATAGAATGAGTATTGCCGCTCCAACGTAAAAACTCCACTTTACTGAATCAGGTATGACTCCTTCCGGAGCCTCATTGGCTATTCCAATCCAAGTGAAGAATATTGGGAAAAGGTATCCGAAAAGTGAACCTGCGTTGCAGAGGAATGATTGAATGGAGTAGGCAAGACCCTTTTGTTCATTACTTACCATATCTCCAACCATCATTTTGAATGGTTGCATCGCTATATTGATGGAGGTGTCAAGGAACATTAGAGAGAAGAGACCGAACCACATTGCCGCATTAAGTCCAAGGAACATGCTTTGCGTAAAGGTGAAGTCTCCTGCGTTTGGCAGTAGAACCATTACGGCAACGGCAATAAGAGCGCCGACAAGCAGATAGGGTTTGCGTCTGCCTATTCTGCACCACGTCTTGTCAGAGTATTTGCCAACAAGAGGTTGTACTATCATTCCCATAAGAGGGGGCAGAATCCAAAAGAAACTCAATGTGTGTGGGTCTGCGCCAAGTGTGGCGAAGATACGACTTATGTTGGCGCTTTGTAGTGCGTATGCTATCTGTACCCCAAAAAAGCCGAAACTTATATTAAACAGTTTCAAAAAAGATTGCTTTTTCTCCATTTTTAACTTTTAATTTTTAATTACTTTTATTATTGTTGCAGATTTAGCAGGCAGAGACAGTTTTGTGTCAAAATATATTGTCTTGCCTGTTATTATATCTGTTCCTGACTCTGAACCCTCAAAGAGTTCCTTGTACCGGTCAAAACTAATAAGTTGTGCGTTTACATTATTGTTGAATACCACTATTATCCGCTCATTATTGTCATAGCGTGAGAATATATAGACGCCCTCAGATGTGGGTATGAACTGTTTCATTTTACCGCTTTGAAGCGCTGTTGAACTCTTGCGGAAGTTCAGTAAGGTTCTTGTGTAGTTGAAGATATCATTTTCAACGCCGGTTCTGCCTTCCTCTGTGAATGCGTTGCGGCTATCCTCTTTCCACCCTCCGGGGAAATCAAAACGGAAACCTTCATAATTACCGGGGATTCCCTCAAGCATTATCTCATCGCCTGAATAAATCTGTGGATAACCACGTGTGGTAATGAGCATCGCAAGCCCCATCTTGTACTTGTCAGGATTCATCTGCACCGCTCCTGAGAAACGTTCAATGTCGTGGTTGTCAACAAAATTCATTATCATATTCTGGTCAGGATAGGCGAAATCCTGTGCGTAGTGTGAGTAGAACTTAGCCATTCCGTAGTCCCAACTGTCTTTCTCATTGAAAGCCTCGTGAATCTTGTCTTTCAGAACAAAATCCATAACACTCTGCAGGTTGGAGTCAAATCCGTCCTTGTTGTTATTACCGGATTGATAGTATGCTATCTCAAGCGGTGATTTTACCCAGCACTCTCCCACGATGGATATATTAGGGTACTCATCAAGGAATCTCTTCATAAACCTGCTCGCTACCTGAATATTATTGTAAGGATATGTATCAACCCGTATTCCGTCCACATTGCCGTATTCCATCCACCAGATGTATGCCTCTGTCAGATAATTGAAGAGCAACGGGTTTTCAAGATTCAAGTCCGGCATACTGTATGAGAACCAACCCTTCTCTAAAATCTCACGATCAGCGTCGGCGGCGTGTGGGTCTGTCCATGCTGTCATACGGTAGTTTGAACTTGTGTAGGTAGGCCACTGATGAATCCAATCATGCGTAGGCAGGTCACTCATCCAATAGTGTCTTATGCCACAGTGGTTGGGAACTACGTCAATTATAAGTTTCAAACCTTTTACGTGGCAACTGTCAGAGAGTCTCTTGTAATCAGCATTTGTGCCTAAGCGTGGGTCTATCTTGTAGTAGTCACAAGCGGAGTAGTGGTGGTATGAGTAGTTGTCATCATTGTTGTCAAACATAGGTGTGGGCCAAAGTGCCGTGCAACCCAAATCCACTATGTAGTCAAGGTGGTCAATTATTCCCTGAATGTCACCTCCGTGACGTTTGCCTAAATCACTGCGGTCAACTCCCTGCAGGTAGCCTTTTATGCTGTCATTGTCATAATTGCCGTTTGCAAAACGGTCCGGCATAAGCAGGTAGATGGCGTCAGATGATGTGAAACTGCCACGCTCACGGCTGCCCTCACGGCGTGCGTTAAGTGTATATTTACATTTGGCTATTTTCTTCTTGCCTTCTTTGAATGTTATGTCAAATGTGCCTGGTTTTGTGGCGGGGTCTATATTCAGAAATATAAACAGGTAGTTAGGACTCTCAACCTTCTCTGTACGAGTGACTGTCACACCTGGGTAGTCAATCTCCACAGTGGCGTTTTGAATTCCCTGCCCGTAGCATTGCAGTTGCAACTCAGGGTTGTTCATTCCAACCCACCAACTTATAGGTTCAATCTTACTTACCGCACATTTGTTTGCCGCGACACCTGCCGCCGCAAACGCCAATAGCGTAACTATCAGTAGTATCTGTTTATGCATACAAGTATATGTTAATTGTTAATTATTAATTGTTAATTATCTCGTGCTTTCTCTAATAATCAGTTTGGTTGGCATAATCTTCTGAGTGAAAGGAATCTCATTTTTGCTTTCAATACGCTTGATAAGCAGGAGACATGCCTCCATCCCCATTTTGTATCCGCTTTGCTCTACGGTTGTTATTGACGGATCTGATATCTGGGCTACGGTTCCGTCTCCGAATCCGCACACTGAAACCTCTTCAGGGATTCTCTTCCCGGCTCTTTTGGCGGCTGTTATAATTCCTGATGCTGTGTCGTCATTAACGGCAAAGAAAGCGTCAGGGTGGTTGACGTCTCTGAGAATCTTTGTTGTAAGTTCAATTGCGCTTGCTCTGTTGTCACATTCAAAGATTAGACTTTCATCTGTTCTTATTCCGTTATCCTTGAGGGCGCTCAGGTATCCTCTTTTTCTGTCTTGGGCTATTTTTAGATGCTCAGGGGCTCCGTAAAACGCTATTCTCCTGCAACCTGTCTTAATAAGGTGACTTACCAGATTGTAGACTCCGGCGTAGTCGTCGGTAACCACGCTGTCACTCTCAATTTCGGGGCATATCCTGTCAAAGAACACAATAGGAGTGTCTTCTTCAATAATGTTTTTGAAATGAGAGAAATCCGTGGTCTCTTTTGACACTGACGCAAGAATGCCGGAGACGTGAGCTGTAAGCAGTGTGTCTATGCATTTCGCCTCTTTCTCAGAATTCTCTGAGGTCTGGCAAAGTATTACATTGTATCCCTTCTCTCCGGCTACATCTTCAATGCCAGCCACTACTGATGAGAAAAAGTTGTGCACCATTTCAGGTATCACTACCCCGATTATATTAGTCCGTTGTAATTTCAGACTCAACGCTATTGCATTGGGCTTGTAGCGGCGCCTTTTCGCACATTCCTGAACACGTGCTATTGTAGCCTTGCTTATATCCGGATGGTTTTGAAGTGCCCTGGAAACAGTGGACGTTGATATATTCAACTCTCTGGCCAGGTCTTTGATAGTGATTTGTGGTTTCATAGTAATTTTCGGACGGTATCAATTTACAAAGTTATGAAATCAAAATATAATTTGCAATAGCATTCAATTAAAACGAGTGAAAAATATAAAAAAAAGAAAAAAGAGGCGAAAAATTTGTGCGTTTTAAAAAAAAAGTGTAAGTTTGTATGTCGAAACATTGAGTTGAGAATTTAATATTAACCTATTTACTAACCAAAAATTAAATGTATGAATAAACAACTACTCAGAGTTTTGTGGGTTGCATTTGTGGGGATGGCGCTATCTTGCGCCGCTTTCGCACAAGGCACACTCTCAGGAATCGTTACTGATGAAACTGGTGAACCAGTCATTGGTGCGTACATCACAGTTGTGGAAGACAGGTCAGTTGGTACCATCACTGACTTTGACGGAAACTATGAGTTGACATTGCCTGAAAAGGCCAAGCAACTTGAGTTTTCCTACACAGGCTATGAGTCACAGACGGTAAGTGTTGCCGGCAAGGCAAAGATTGACATTATCCTACGTGAGGCTTCAACCCACCTTGAAGAGGTTGTTGCTGTAGGTTATGGCTCTCAGAAGGCTAAGGAGATTACCTCTGCCGTGGCAAGTGTGAAGGCCGAGAACTTCAACGCAGGTGCAAAGACAAACCCTATGGGACTTTTGCAAGGTAAGGTTGCTGGTTTGACAATTACAAACACATCAGGTGGCGACCCTACAAACACAGGCTTTAACGTGCAGATTCGTGGTACATCTACTCTTGACGCTGGTTCAGGCTCCACACCTCTTTATATTGTGGATGGTGTTCCTGTTTCAAATATTGACAATATAGCTCCTGATGATATTGCTTCAATGGATGTTTTGAAGGATGGTTCCTCAGCTGCTATCTATGGTACTCGTGGTACTAATGGTGTTGTGCTTATCACAACAAAACGCGGGCTTGGCTCTGAAGGTCAGGAGTGCGGAACAACTAACTTTGAGTATTCAGGTTATGTCTCAATAGCCGCTAAGAACAGCAACACAGGTATGACATCTGTAGATGAGTTTGTCAATATGGGCGGTTGGACTAAGGATATGTTCTCAGGTTATAATCACGGCAGTTACAGTGATTACTATTCAATGATTGCTCGTGAGGTTCCTGTTACAACAAACCATAACTTCTCAATAAGCGGTGCCACAAAGAAATTCAGTTATCGTGGTTCTATAAACTACAAGTATGCTGAAGGCATTACAAGCAAGCGTAATGAGATTATGGCAAAGATGGCAGCAAACCAAAAGGCGTTTGAGGGCTGGCTTGATTTACAATATGACTTCTCATATATGCACTACAGAAATGACAAGGATTGGGCTCAGTTTGACCAGTGCGCCACACTTAACCCAACATATCCTGTCTATGACAAGAGCACAAAATCAGGATTCTATTATATTCAGGCTTCCGGCTTCAATAACCCTGTTGAGCCGTTTGTCCTAAATGAGGAGTACGGAGACGGTAACTACTTCCGTGGGTCTGTACGCGCCACTGTAAATATTCTTCCTGTAAAGGGTTTGAAGGTTAATGGTTTCGCCGCTATTGAAGAGGGTGATAACTATAACCACAAATATAACAGTTTGAAGTATACCGTAAGCCCTGATGACGCAGGTAAGGCTCGTCGGGAGTATAGTCGTAGTTTGAACATTCTTACAGAGGCTACTATTGATTATTCAGGCCAGTGGAATAATCATACTCTTGCTCTTGTAGGAGGTTTCTCCTGGCAAAAGTTTAATGAGGACAAAGGCAATATGGAGAACGCTGGTTTCGCTACTGATAACATCAAATATTATAAGATGCAGGAAGGAGATCCAGAGAAGACAAAAATGAATATGGATTCTGAGCGAAAATCAAACTCTCTGGCGTCTTTTTTCGCTCGTGCCAATTATAACTATAAAGAGAAATACTTGCTATCCGCGTCAGTCCGTGTTGAGGGCTCTTCACGTTTCGGTAAGAACAATCGTTGGGGTGTATTCCCTGCGGCATCAGCAGGTTGGCGCATGAGCGGTGAGGATTGGTTGAAGGATGTCCGCTGGCTTGATGATTTGAAACTTCGTTTCGGTTTTGGTATCACAGGTAACAACGTAGGTCAGGATTTGGCTTCCAAGGAACTTCTTTCATCAGGCGGTACCTTCTGGTATAATGGTGCTTGGGTTAAATCATATAAGGTGAGTCAGAATGCTAACCCTGATTTGAAGTGGGAACGTAAGTTTGAGTATAACTTAGGTATTGATTACGCATTCTTCACTAACCGTCTGTATGGTAGCATAGACTTGTATATACGTAATACAAAGGATTTGCTATATAAGTATTCTGTTCCGTCACCGCCATATCAATATACGGAACTTCTCGCTAATGCAGGTGAGATTATGGCTAAAGGTATAGAGGTTGCCATTACAGGTGTTCCTGTTAAGACAAAAGACTGGACTTGGACATCAACTTGGACAATGGCGTTTGATAACAACAAGATTGTCTCTCTTTCTGATCCGTCAAAGGGTCTTAACTATACAGAAAAATCCACTGGTGGCGTAGGTGGTAACGGTCTTAATTCTATAAATACTCAGATTATTCGTGAGGGCGAGTCAATTGGTATATTCTACGGCTATACAGTTGACCACGTTGATGAGGCCACACACCAGTTGGTTTATAAGGATCTTGATGGTGACGGCGAGGTTACTGAGGCTGACAAATCAATTATTGGTCACGCACAACCGTTGATGACTTATGGTTGGAACAACGTTGTACGTTGGAAATGGATTGACCTTACAATATTCTTCCGTGGCATGGTAGGAAATGATGTCCTCAATGTAACACGATGGGCATATACTCCGTCAACACCTGGTTCACAGGCTAACCAAGTATATAAGTCAACCACAGAGGCTATTGCTAATGGCACAGGTGCATACCGTGACAGTAAGTTCTCTGACTACTGGCTTGAGAAGGGCTCTTATCTGAAGTGTGATAACATAACTCTTGGTTTTACTATTCCTCTGAAGTCTAATAAATATTGTCAGAAGTTGAGACTTTATGTGACAGGTCAGAACCTGTTTACCATTACAAAGTATTCCGGACTTGACCCTGAGGTCAATGTAGGTGATATTAACAATGCAGGTATCAACTATGTAAGTTTCTACCCACGTGTAGCCACTTGTCTGTTTGGTGTTAACGCCACATTCTAACCTTTAAAAGATTAATGATATGAAAAAGTTTTTATTATATGCAATTATTTTTGGGTTAGGCCTTACACTCACATCCTGTGAGGATTTCCTGAAAGAGGAGGCATTTGGTAACCCTACATCTGAGGAGCTTTTGAAAGATCCTGAGAATATGTCAAAGCTTGTAGGTCAAGCGTACGCAGAGCTCAAGTGGCTTCATGACCACTGGGGATATTGGGGACTTAACACCCTTACCACAGATGAGGCGCGTTGTCCCAAACGTAGTCCTGGAAACCACTGGGATGATGGTGGCTTCTGGAAGAATCTGAACTCTATGGGGTGGACTTATGAAGACCTAGCTTTTGAACTTGTATGGGAGAAATGTATAGAAGGTGCTACTATGTGTAACAAGATTATCAAGCAGATTGCACCATATAAAGAGACTATTGACGCGAACACTTTCAACCGTTATAACGCTGAGTTGTGTGTGTTAAGGTCTTACTACTACTATACAATGTTTGATATGTTTGGTCGCATACCTTACACAGAGGAGTTCCCTGACAGTGAGGAAGCTCAGTTCCCTCTTATAGAGAGGCAACAGGTATGGGAGTCTCTTGTAAATTGTCTTGAGGCACAAGTTCAGTATCTGCCTGAGGCTAATGACCCGTCAAAGGCTATGAATTACGGACGTGCGTCAAAGGGAATGGGTTATGCTCTTCTCGCCCGTCTATATTTTAACGCTGAGTCATTTGGTGTAACAGCAAAATCCTCTGACGGAAAACCTGCATACGTGAAATGTGTTGAGTATTGTGATAAGGTTATCAACTCTCATGTATATTCAATAGAGGATAACTTCTTTAACAACTTCCTTGTTCACAATGAGAATAGTGATGAGAACATATTTGTAATAGTTGAAAACGGAAACGCATCATTTGACTATCAGGATATGGCAGGTAAAATGTGTAACAAACTGCGTATCAACATGCTTACACAGCACTACGCATTCATTGACTACTATAGTCTTCTTGAAAAACCTTGGAACGGTTTCTGTGCGTCAACACAGTTTATGGAACTATATACAAAGGAGAAGGACTTGGGTACAGACCGTCGTGGCCCTTGCGAACCTAATGCTGGCACTGACATTGACTTCCAAAATATTAATACTAAGTTTGGTTGGTTCTTGGGTCCTGTAAAAGATAAGAAGACTGGTGAGGTTGTAAAGGATGAGAATGGAGATGATGTTGTTATTGTTAACAAACTTACTGGTCCACAAAATGCAACTTGGAATGACGGTGCTCGCTGCTTCAAGTATGAGACAGAGATAACAACAGTAAATAAATACTCTGAAAATGACTTTGTCCTTATGCGTTACGCTGAGGTTCTTTATATGAAGGCTGAGGCTTGCTTAAGAGGCGGTGGCGAAATAGGCTCACTCTTATCTGACGCAGATTTCCAATTAATCAGAAAGAGAGCAGGTGTAAAGGAGTATTCATCACTCACACTTGATGAGATTCTTGATGAACGTGGTCGTGAGTTCGCTTGGGAGAACCTACGTCGTCGTGACCTTATCCGTCATAATAAATATACAGGAAGCGCTTATATGTGGGATTTCAAACAGCCTGTAGAGAAGTACAGAAACTGGTTCCCTATTCCTAAAAAGTATATGGAAATCCACGCTAAGGACAGAATTCCTTGGACACAGAATGAGGGCTATTAATTTTAATTTAAAAAGACTATCTATATGAAAACAACTGGTTTTAAAATATCTGTTTGCGCGCTGGCGGTATTCAGTCTGGTGGCGTGTAAAAAAGAAAATGAACTTGCCTTCTCAACCAACCCTACATCAGAGTCAATCTATGTAGGTGAAGAGAAGAAGGTGACGGTGGAGTCTTTCGGAGTTAAGTCTTCACAAGGTTATCCTGTTTCTGATGTTACTTGGTCTGTATCTGATCAGTACATTTTAAGTGTTAACGCTGACGGAGTTGTAAAGGGCTTGAAGGTTGGTATTGCCAATGTGATTGGAACTATGAAAGATGGTAAAACCGTTTTTGCTGATTTTGCTGTTCTAGGTCACTCATATCTTTATACTGAGCCTACAGTCAATGCTGCTGCGGCCGATATTAAAACTTATGAGGAGTTACTCGGAAAGGTTTTGTCTCGTGGTTCTGAGGCTGAGGGTTGTCTTGTATATCAAGATACAACCACAGTGAATAGAAATTCTGAGTTTAATATCTATATATTGAACAAGGGTGTCATAACCAGTCTTTTGTCAAATGAGGCATACGATGAGGCAGTTAACGAGTTCCTTCCAGAGCGTTATGTATGGAATGAGGAGGGATTCTTCAACAATCCATATAATGTGAGAGTTTATCCTTCAAAAAACCCACTTGATAATGCCATTTACTACACTGCAGATAAAGATGGTAGCAACGTAAATGAGTTGTCAAATGAGTATAAGAAGGGTGCCAAGGCGTATGAAGATAAAATGGCAGCCGCTTCATCATACTCAAAAGAGACACTGGGTCTTACAAATGACATTAAGTATGACGCTATTGACAAGGATGCATTGACAAACAATGTTACTGAGACAAAGGCGTTTATCACCTCATCTAAGAGTATCTCTGACATTGAGGCTAAACTTGTCGCTCAACAAAAAATTATACTGGACTTGTATATTGCGGCGGGTAAGGTCTCTGCAATTGAGATTTGCCGTAGCGGTTTGAAGGAGGGTTATGATGAGAGTAAGTATTATCCTGCCGCGTGGGATTCCATACAGATTGTTGATGCTAATGCTGTTGCTGTGCTTGATACAGCAAAAAGTATTAAGAATTTGGACCAAATAATCTCAAGTGTATCAAAGGGATATTCAGACTTCTTGCCTAAGAGCACTATTGACGGTTATTATAAGGGTCAGACCAAGAAGGAGTATGAGTCATACGCTGTTGATAAGAAAGATCAGTATGATGAAGAGGGTCTTGCTAAGTTAGAGCAGATTTACAAGGATGCTGACGCCGCCCTTGAGAAGGCATATGGTCTGAAAGATGCAAATGACGTTCTTAAGGCTCAAAAAGACGCTGATAAGGAAGTTCCTACAAAAAAAGATGAATAAGAAACTTTTTATATTAACACTTTATTATTAACCTAAAAAAACAAAAAAATGAGAACAAAAATTTCTTTGATTGCCCTATTGGGCTTGTTTATCATTGGAGCAACTTCTTGTAAGAAGAATGATCCAGAACCAACAAAGGGTGTCACTATTGACAAAACCCAACTTACACTGAAACCAGGTGAAGAGGCTGTTCTTACAGCAACTGCTAATGGTGTTGAAGGTACTTTTGAGTGGTCTGTTGACCCTGCAGAAGGTGTTGTTACACTTGACCCATCTGGTGCAGGCAGTTCAAAATGTGGCGTTAAGGCTGGCGAAAGCGAGGGTACCGCTACAATTACTGTAAAAGTAGGTGAATTCTCCGCTACTTGCGCTGTAACAGTTAAGAAAGAGGATATCAAAACTCCTGATGTAGCAGGTGAGGCTGGTAAATATACAATTGCTTTCCGTGCTCCTGAGACCGCTTGTATTAATGACATTACCATCTGCTTGTTTGGTGATTTCCAGGGCAATGATCCTAAGGATGATAACGCTCCTAAGGCTACCAAGATTGAGCAGGCTGGTTTTGACAACTGGTACAAGATTGTATTTGAGGCAGAGGACGCAACAACAGCAAAAGGTAAAATATGCCCAATTGCTATTGACGGCACAAGAGATTGGAACTGGCAAGGTTCTTCATACACTCTTGTGAAGGGTGATGGCAAAATAACTGATGACTTTGGCACACAAAACAAGATTGATTTATCAGAGGTAGCTCCTGGTAATGTTATTTTTGTAGACGTAGTAAGTTGGGCTTCTGATCCTTGCGTTGCTCCATTCCCTGGTGGTACAGCATCTTTCAAGGTTACAGTTACTACTGCATTCCCTGAGGGATTTGATCCATCTGATATCCAAATTGCAGTTGCTCACTGGGATGCTGGTCAAGATGTTCTTAACTATAACCCAATTGAAAGTCAGCCAGGTGCTCTTGTATTTGAGGGTTCTGTTCCTGAGTGGACTGCAGGTCAGCAGTATAAGTTGAACATCTCTTACAAAGAGGGTGACTGGATTTGGGAGAAGGGTGGTAACAGAGACCTTCCATTTAACGGAAACGCAGTTGTAGAGGTTGCTGAATGGGAGTCTGAGCCTTGGAACCCAATTCCAGGTGGTGAAGGAACATTCACAATCACATTCTCTGAGAGTTGCAATATGGCTCAATATGAGAAGGTTATCTTTACAGGTAGCTTTGCTGAAGAGGCTTGGGGTGAGAGCCAGCGTGAGATGACTAAGGTTGCTGATAATGTTTATTCTTGGACAGGTGAGTTCCCAGAGAACTTTATGTATAAGGTTATTGGTAGAACAGAGGGTGCTGAGGATGCTTGGATTGGCCCTGGTGACAACTGGAAGTTTGACGGCTCTACATACGAGCAAACGTGGAATTGTGAATAATCACAAATATTCCCAATAAAGAAAAAGAGCGGCTTTTAAAGTCGCTCTTTTTTTGTATCTTTGCATCTGTTATGCAGATTCTACAATTAATGTTATGCCTCTCATTTATGGTTATAATCCACGAGGCGGGGCATTTTATTACGGCTAAGATATTTGGTGTCAGGGTGGAGAAGTTCTATCTCTTCTTCAACCCTTGGTTCTCTCTTTTCAAATTCAAACCCAAAAACTCTGAGACAGAGTATGGTATTGGCTGGTTGCCATTTGGCGGATATGTGAAACTTGCAGGAATGATAGATGAGAGCCTTGACACTGAGCAGATGGCAAAACCTGCAGAGCCGTGGGAGTTCCGTAGCAAGCCTGCTTGGCAACGCCTTATAATTATGTTTGCAGGTGTCTTTAATAACTTTGTATGTGCCATAATCATATATGCAATGATTATGTTCACGCAAGGTGAGCAGTATGTAAAACTCTCAGATGCTGGAATGGGAATGGAATTCTCAGATGTGGCAAAACAACAAGGCTTCAGAGACGGAGATGTTCTGCTTGCGGCAGATGGCGTGGAACTTGAGGCTTTTGATGAGGAGAGTGTGCGTAAGATTCTGAATGCTTCAACTGTTACGGTAATGCGTGACGGTGAACGCCGCAACATAGCAATGACCCACACATTTATGGAGGATATGATTGCCTCAAATGAGGGTTTCGCCTCATTCAGAATACCATTTGTTGTAAGAGAGGTAATGCCAGATTCTCCCGCTGAAAGGGCAGGTCTGAGGGCAAAAGACAGCATTGTATCAGTGAATGATAGTGTGATGGAGTGTTGGAGTGATTTCACTCCTCTAATAAAGGCTAACAAACTTAGACCAACTAACTTGGGATTCTACAGAGATGGCACTCTTATGTCTGCTGTAATTACTCCTGATTCTCTTGGAAAAATAGGCGTATATGTCACACCATATACAGAGATATATCCGCTTACCACTCATACCTACACGTTCTGGGAGTCATTTCCTGCCGGCATTAAGAAAGGTGTCACCGCATTTACCGGTTATGGTAGTGATTTCAAGATGGTATTTACAAAAGCGGGGGCTGAGAATATGGGCGGTTTTGGAACCATCACCAAACTCTTCCCCGATGAGTTCATAGGCGTTTACTTCTGGTATATTACCGCATATCTCTCAATAATACTTGCTTTTATGAACTTGTTGCCTATACCTGGTTTGGACGGCGGTCATATAATATTCTTGCTCTATGAAATGTTTACAGGCAGGAAACTCAGTCAGGAGTTTATGATTAAGATGCAGAAGATTGGAATGCTTTTGTTGCTATTTCTGCTTTTGTATGCTAATGGTATGGATATTGTGCGGGCTTTAAGATAGAAATTTGTAACTTTACGCAAAATATGAGTAAGCCTACTATCAATAGCAAACGGAACGCTGGTTTCTTTAAGAAAATAGTAACCAAATACAAGGTTTCCATCATAAATGAGAGTACATTGGAAGAGACCGGTCATCTGAGACTCTCCGCAATGTCTCTGTTTGCAGTGAGTGTGGCTTTAATTCTATTTGTGCTTGCCGCCTTCTCTTGTATAATTTTATTCACTCCGTTAAAAAATTACCTGCCGGAGAATGTAGATGAGACTACAAAGGCACGGGTCACCATTGAGTCTATGCAGATTGACTCCCTTACAGAGGTTGTAGAGCTTCAAAACCAATATCTTGATGTTTTGAAAGATGTTATATCGGGTGATATTCAATTGGATACTACAGATACAGAGACGAAAAACCTTCTTGCCGCAAAGCACGCTGAACTTTTGATGGAGAAGAGTGAGGCGGAGAAGGAGTTTGCAAAGAATTATGAGGATGAGGAGATGTATAATCTTTCCAATCCGCTGAAACAGCAGACCAGTATTCTATTCTTCCGTCCTGTTAAGGGTATTATAACCACTCAGTTCAATCAAAATAAAGGAGTGTTTGGCGTTGACATAGCCACATCGGCAGACGGTGCGGTATCTGCAGCATATAAGGGACTTGTATTCAATGTAGGTTATGATTATCACACGGGGTATTATATTGAGATTGTTCACCCATCGGGGTACTTGACAATATACAGAGGTTTGGGTATAGTATTCCCTAAATGTGGTGAGAATGTAGAGACTGGTCAGGTAATAGGAACTGTGTTCAGGAACAAGAATGAGAGCAAACCTCAGATACACTTTGAACTGTGGAGTGATGCCTATCCACAAGACCCTCAAAACTACATGGTATTTGAATGATGAAAAAAAAGATTGCAATATTAGGTTCCACTGGCTCTATTGGAACGCAGGCTTTGCAGGTTATTGCAGATAATCCAGATAGGTTTGAAGCATACGCCATAACGGCATATAGTAACGCTGACCTTCTTATTGAACAGTCACGTAAATTCATGCCTAAATACGCTATAACTGTAAAAGAGGAGAATTATGTATATGTGTGTGACGCTTTGCATGGAACTGGTGTTACCGTGCTTGCAGGTATGGACAGCGTTTGCAATGTAGTGGAAGATGATAACGTGGACATTATTCTAACCGCTATGGTTGGTTATGCCGGACTTAGACCTACTATCAAGGCACTTGAGAAGGGAAAAACAATAGCCCTTGCCAATAAAGAGACTATGGTTGTTGCAGGAGACCTTATGTGCCGTATTCAAAAACAGTCTGGCAGTAAGATTCTTCCTGTGGATTCTGAGCATTCCGCCATATTCCAATGCCTTGATGGAGAACGGCATAATAAAGTTGAGAAGATATTGCTCACGGCATCGGGCGGTCCTTTCCGCACAAAGGATATGGAGTTCCTTAAAAGTGTTACGGCTGCTGATGCCTTAAAACACCCCAATTGGAGTATGGGGGCTAAGATTACCATTGACTCCGCCTCTATGATAAACAAGGGCTTTGAGGTGATTGAGGCGAAGTGGCTCTTCGGGGTTGATGTTAATGATATTGAGGTGGTGGTTCATCCGCAATCAATAATTCACTCAATGGTGCAATTCTCAGATGGCGCCGTTAAGGCTCAACTTGGTATGCCTGATATGAAGTTGCCTATACAGTATGCCCTGTCATATCCTGAACGCATACCAAATAGTTATGACCGTGTTGATTTCTTTGATATTGCCACCCTTACATTTGAAAGACCTGACTTAGGGAAATTCCGCAATTTAGCCCTTGCATACAAAGCCATAGAGATGGGCGGGAATGCTCCGTGCATACTTAACGCCGCTAATGAAGTGGCAAATGAGGCTTTCCGCTGTGGCAGAATAGGATTCCTTTCAATGAGTGATGTTATTGAGACTGCGTTGGGACGCATATCTCATATATCAAATCCAACATACGAGGATTATGTTATGACAGATGCTGAGACAAGACGCATTTGTTCTGAACTAATTAAGTCGGATCGTAGCCATGTC
>JAZLIE010000105.1:0-8478 GCA_045617165.1 Candidatus Enterocola sp.
AGACCGCTTGGCCTCCGACTTGGTGGCGGGGGTGGCGCTGGTGATGGTTACTGTAATTAAGTCACCAACCTTGGTCTCTCCCTTGTCAAAGAGGACAACCTTATTCTGTGAGGTACGCCCGAACATCTGGTCGGCGGAGCGTTTTGAACGACCCTCAACAAGCACCTCAAACTGCTTGCCTATGTCACGCCTGTTACTCTCAAGAGAGAGTTCAAGTTGCAGGTCAATAGCCTCCTGAAGTCGGCGAACCTTAACCTCCTCAGGAACATCATCGGGCAAGTGGCGGCTGGCGTAAGTACCCTGACGCTCAGAGTATTTGAACATAAAAGCACTGTCAAAGGCAGCCTCACGCATAAGGCTCAGCGTAAGTTGGTGGTCATCCTCAGTCTCACTGTGGAAACCAGTGAACATATCTGTTGTAATGCCGCAGTCAGGAATTATGGAGCGAATCATTCTAACCTTGTCAAGGTACCACTCACGGGTATATTTGCGGTTCATCAACTGCAATATTCTGCTGCTGCCACTCTGCACAGGCAGGTGTATGTGCTTGCAGAGATTATGGTGCTTTGCAATAACACGCACAGTCTCCTCACTCATATCCTTTGGGTGAGAGGTGGTGAAACGTATTCTCATTTCAGGCACCTCTGAGGCAAGACGGTCAAGCAGCATAGGGAATGTGAGCCCCTCAAAGTTATATGAGTTTACATTCTGCCCAAGCAGAGTCACCTCTTTATAACCCCTATCCCTAAGGTCATTCACCTCATTTAATATACTGTCATACTCACGGCTGCGTTCACGTCCGCGTGTATATGGCACAATACAGTAGGTGCAGAAGTTATTGCAACCACGCATAATAGATACAAAACCAGAGATGGTACCGCCCCCGATGCGTCGTGGAAGAACGTCTTTGTAGGTCTCTGTGAGTGACGGCTCCACATTTATAGCCTTACAACCCGCTGAGGCTTGAGCCACAAGGTTTGGCAAATCCATATATGAGTCAGGACCCACAACCATATCAACCACCTTCTCCTCAAGCAGTTGCTCCTTCATACGCTCAGCCATACAGCCAAGCACTCCCACAATAAGCCCTTTGCGTCTCTTCTTCAGAGATTGGAAGTACTCAAGGCGGTTCATAGCCTTAATCTCAGCGTGCTCACGTATTGAGCATGTGTTTATGAGAATACAGTCAGCCTCTGCTATGTTGTCAGTAAGGTCATAATCAGCAGTCTGCATAATTGCAGCCACCACCTCACTGTCAGCAAAGTTCATCTGGCAGCCGTATGTCTCAATAAAAAATTTCATTTTTTATAGTAACATCCTTTTTATCACCGTCTGCGCTGACACAACTCTGTTTGCGGCTTCGGGGATTACAATTGAGCGCTCACTCTCAATAACATCATCGGTGACAATCATATTACGGCGAACGGGCAGGCAGTGCATAAAGAATGCGTTGTTTGTGAGTTTCATCTTCTCTGTATCAACCGTCCAACTCATATCCTTGCTCAAAATCTGACCATAGACGCCATCATTGTAAGCCGACCAATTCTTTGCATAGATGAAGTCAGCACCCTCAAAAGCCTTACGCTGGTCATACTCAATCTTGGCTCCCCGCACAAAATCAGGGCAGAGTTCATAGCCCTTAGGGTGAGTTATAACAAAATCAACATCAGCCTCATTCATAAAGTCACAGAAAGAGTTAGGGACAGCCTGCGGCAGAGCCCTTGGATGCGGAGCCCACGTAAGCACCACCTTAGGACGCTCCTTCTCCTTGTACTGCTCTATGGTAATAAGGTCAGCGAACGCCTGTAGCGGATGGCAGGTGGCAGACTCCATACTGAAGACAGGTTTGCCTGAGTACTTTATGAACTGATTGAGAATCACCTCATTATAATCAAACTCCTTACTCTCAAAACGGGCGAAACTCCTTACCCCTATGAGGTCACAGTAACTTCCCATAACAGGAATTGCCTCAAGCAGGTGTTCAGGCTTGTCACCGTCCATAATGACACCGCGCTCAGTCTCAAGTTTCCAAGCACCGGCGTTTACATCAAGAACTATGGTGTTCATACCAAGATTCATACCAGCCTTCTGAGTAGA
This sequence comes from Candidatus Enterocola sp., assembly GCA_045617165.1. Taxonomy (GTDB): domain Bacteria; phylum Bacteroidota; class Bacteroidia; order Bacteroidales; family Paludibacteraceae; genus Enterocola. Next base: position 2,098 of record JAZLIE010000105.1, read on the forward strand.
GAGACGGGTACGCAGACTTGAGTTGAAGAAGACCATAAGCAAGGTTTTGTTCTTTCCCAAAGTATCCCACTTATATGGGTTTTCCTTAACCTCAAAAGCCTCTCTCAACGCAGCATTCAAGTCACCGAGGTCTGAGGCGTACTTATATGTTTGCATAATCTTTTTATTTAGTGAAAAAAGAAGAAAGAAGAAAGAAGAAATTTTGGAGTAGCGAGAGGAGAACGCGTTCCTCCCCTGGAGGGGAGGTTAGGAGGGGACCTCTCTCATTTCTCATTTCTCCTTTAATTTTAGTTCCGCTTTGATTTTTTCCGCTATCTCCTCAAATTCCTCATTGCTGAGTTTAAGTTTTGGGTTGGAGAAGAGGGCGTCACTCTCACCGTGCATAGGAATAAGATGAATGTGGGCGTGAGGAACCTCAAGACCAAGCACAATCTGAGCCACCTTTTTGCAAGGGAAGGCACGCTTTATGGCACCAGCCACTATCTTAGAGAAAATCTGAATACCGGCAAGATCCTCATCAGAGAGGTCAAAGAAATAGTCCACCTCAGCCTTAGGAATTATCAGAACGTGACCCTTAACCAGCGGGTTAATGTCAAGGAAAGCAAAGAACTTGTCAGTCTCAGCAACTTTATAGCAAGGAATCTCACCCTTAACTATCTTAGAAAAAATTGTACTCATAACATTAAATTTTAATTCGGTACAAAATTATGCAAAATTGGATTAATAGACAAACTTGTACGCCTAAAACATTACTTGTTGGTCACGCAGAGTGATAATTTTGTCCTCTACCTGCTCAAAAAATGGTTACTAAATGTTAAAAATGTTAAAAGAGCCAGCCCTATGGGTTAGGGTTGGCTCTTAAGGTGTAAGGTAGTAATGTGAGGCTTAGTTACAATCATCTGAATCACCACCAACTGTGAAAGTTATTTCATTGCTTTCACCAGCCGCTGGTGTGGCTGTAATGGTGTAACTGCCTGCAGGTGCCTTGAATTTTATGCTGTTTGTTGGCGTAGTAGGACCGCTGGTTGTTGTTCCGTCAGCATTTACAAAGTAAGCGTAATTACTGCCATCAGTTTTAGCCCATGTCATATTGCCACCACTCTGTGTACTTAGTGTTATAACTTCGTATGCCTTAGGAGAAGCAGGGGTGATGATAATGCCAGAGCCTGCATTTACCGTAATGGCACCAGATGCGTTGCTTGTTACATTGCCACAAGAGTTGGAAACATAACATTTGTAATATGTAGTGCCAATATTATCGGTAGATGGAGTGTAAGTTGCTGTATTAGCACCAGTACCTCCCGTAACATTTTCGTAAGAACCATCTGCTGACGCACTCTGTTTCCACTGATAAGACAGTGAGGTTCCGTCTGCCGTAACACTCAATGCCTCTGCAGCATCTCCCTGCGTATAGGTTTTATCCTCTGTGCTTGGGTGGGAGGTGATTGATGGGGCGGTGCAAGAAGCAGGGTATTTAACTTTTATACTTTGACTATTGCAATGAGTAAAAATATATGTACCGGCTAGATCAGTGGTTAATTTGCCTTTGGAATCATCAAAAGCAGGTTGCAATTGCGTACACTCTGAAAGAGTATTTTTTATCTCATACTCATTATAGTATTTACTGCTATAATATTCACTGCTATAAAAAATAAACTGGAAATCATACGTTGTGTTGGCTGCCAAATCTATTTCGCAATTTCCTCCTTCTGATATTTCCTTTGTAGTAGTCTCGCCATTAATGGTAACTGATATAGTATGTGACCACGCACCTTGTGCAAATGTTAGTAACACTAACAGGCATAGCATCCAGCCTAACCTGCTTTTTAAACTTTTTAATAAATTTTTTGTTTTCATAGGTATTAAAATTTTATAGTTAATGTTTTGTTTTTTTGTTGTTTTTAGTTTTATACGGTTAACGGTGTAAGTGCTGACCGTTAGGTAATGAAAAGGGAATATTATTAATGTTAAATAATGTTAAAAGTTGCTAAAAGACTACAATTTTGTAGCGGAATGGGCAACAGATATCCATTGTTTTGTTCAGAAACGGACATAAAAAAAGCGGGACTGCATTGTTGCTGTTCCGCCTATTCTGGCTCTGGTAAGCCTATTTGTTCCGAACAAGCAACACCGAGTCCACGCCGATATGCAGTACACTTCTATTGAGTGTGTTTTAGCATACCCCGTAGACATCAAGTGCTGTAATGCCTTGGAACAAAAAAATGAATTTACCAGATTCGAATAGACCAAGAACAAAACGCCTATGACGCCTTTAATATGTCATTTGTAGGTCTTAGACCTACACCCCATAGCCCACAACCCACTCCTTCTTAACGGAGCTATCAGCGTAGACTACATCGCAAATTTAGAAATAAATTTACATTCTGCAAAATATTTTTTCTTAAAACCACAAAAAATCACCACCATCGCCTATATGTTAGAGGAATGGTGGTGTTCCGCTTGGGGCATAAAAATTGTACTATGGTACTAATCCAACCCATAAACCTCAAGGGTGGTGCCTGAGCAGGTGATTGCCACTGTGCTTGAGAGTGGTTTCAGGGTGGAGAGTGTGAATAGGTCTGATGTGGCTTTGACTGATGTTTTTGTGAAGTCTGTGCCAGAGTGGCTGTAGATGTATAGTTTGCCGTCACGTTTGCTGTATGCACCACAGGTGTTCCCGCAGGCATCCAAGGCAGACACGTTAGTGTTGTCAGAATAGATAGGATTCAAGTCTGCGTCATAAATGTCAAATCCTTTATTGTAACCAAAGAAATAGTAATCTCCTGACTGCATAAATGAGTGATTACCGCCATACTGTTTTAGTTGTGTGGAGGTTGCCTTGTCAGTAGTGGTTACAAAACAGATTTTACCGTTTGTAAGAGTTAGAGCCATTCTGTTGCCTGCAACGTCAGTGTATATGCCGTTGCCGCATGACTTAATAAGAGTGGCGCCACATTTAAGGCGGACATTTGCCTTGCGGTCAAGGAAGTAGCACTTGTCAGCATCAGCATATACAATGAAATCTTTGCCGTTCATGCGGAAATGCCTCATCTTTCCGTCAATTTGGCTGTTTGTCCTTATGTTTTGCCATTCGGGAAGCACGCTGCCGTCTTTCTTTATGATATGTGCTTTGTTGTCTTCTGTGCCGTATGCAAAACGATAATCTTTTTTGCCTCCATAGTCGAATACGGCAAGTGGAGTGCATACTCCACCAGTGAGTGTCAATGGGTAGCCTGAAACTATTTTTCCGTTGCGGTCAATGACATAAAGCTTGTTTTTTGTCACAAACGCTATCTGTAACTTCTTGTTATTTAGAATGTCCACCGTTTCCACACCCCCGATGACCGTCTCATTTACGGGTGTTTTCCAAAGTATTTTGCCCGATGCGGATATTAGGTATATGTTGTTCTTCTCATCTTGTATGAATATCTCATTTTCACCGGTATAGTGATTTGTAAATATCTGAGGCTTTATGCAGGCTGGGGCGTCAAGTTGCACCGTAAAAAGTTTATTCACATAGAGCGGCTGGGTGGGGGCTTCATCAGGCACGGTCACAACGGCTTCCCTCTCAACCGTCTCTATCACAGCGGGTGTTTCTGCTGGAAGTTCAGATTTCTCACTTGAAGGTTCTGGCGTATCATCGGGGAGTTCGGCAAATGTGCCTCTCTGCCCTGAATATTGAATAAATATGTGCTGGTAGTCCATATTCCGCCCCTCATTCTCACTTTGCAAGCCTATGCAGTCAAATGATGACCAGATATCTTTGTATGTTGATATTTCATCTGCCACCTCCGGTCTGAAGAATTTAGATGCGTTACGCACTATGTATGGAATATCTATGTATATGGAGCGGTTTGATGTTGAGAGAAGTGTTCTGTCGGCACTACGGAAAACAGGGGAGCATTGCAGTGTCTGAGTCTTTTGATTACGAGTGGCAATGTATGCTGTGAACTGCTCAGTTGGCGTTATTATAAGATTGTCACCTTTAACACAAATATACTCATCATCAAGTGTGAAGTATGAACCGAATATGCTTCCGGCAAAACCGTTTGTACCTATGTGATACATCTCAATGCCCTGATATTTACTTATACTGTTAGGATTTAGTTCGGTGGCTATGTGTTGTAGTGCCGCTGTGGCTTCGGCGCCGTTAATAAGTTTTACAATTACAAACACGTTAAGAGGAGAGTAGCCAAGGGCAATCTCGCCTCCGAAGAACTCTTGCATAAAGGTTTCAGGATTCTCCCCCGATGTTGTCTCTAATGAGTCTGTCTCATTTGAGAGATTCTCATAATTTTCAGTGTATGTATCTTCAAATGAGTAGTTGTCAGGGAATAGCAACTGTTTGTAGTCTTCCAGATTTGATAGTGCGAAATGTCTGAAAAAAAATGTGTTATATGGCATTGTCGCTGACAGCGTGTTTCTCTCTGTATTTTGGTTCTGGAATGCCGCCACCAAGTCTCCGCCATTTTTACAAAAGGCGAATCCGTTTATTTCAATTTTATCTACTGAAAAATCCACGTCATAACCGCACCAACTGTCATACTGACGGCTCACCTCAAAGAGACGCTCTCTCTCCTCATTTACACTCTTTTTTATAATAGGCTGGCTTCGGTCAATGTTTATGAATATATTGGCGTCCTGCTTGTTGCCTGCGGAGAACCGTGCCTTGCGGAAAATATCATCAGAAAGAATGGGTGATGTTTTTGCGTCAATGCACTTTTTGGCGTCATTTATCAAATCTTGTGTTGAGGCTGAGATTAGGAACTCATTGTAGTACTCTTGCAGAATATCTTTTGAACCGTACCGCTCAATTATCTCCTTTGTTATCTCATACCCCGATGCCGGCATCTGGGTTGTGAGCATATATTCAATCTCTCCTGACGGCTGGGCGTATAGGGCTACCAGTACGCTTCTGCCTGTTATTAGTCTCAAAATGTCAGAATTGCTCTCTTTAAGGGAGTCAAGGGCTGCTATGATTTTGTGAGTCTTGTTTATCGCTTTCAGCGGGGTGAGGTTAAGCCAATAGTTGTTATTATATAGCAGGCTCTCTTGAAAATCTTTCTGGTTATTTATCTGTAGTATGGCGAACGGCTCGCCTGGCACGGACTCATACAAATCTCTCTTAGCTGAAACAGTATCGTGTTTCAATTCAATGTATCCCCAAACAGACAGTCCTATTATGAGAATACAGATTAATGATATTATTATACCTTTCTTCATTAGTTGAAAGTTGACAGTTGAAAGTTGACAGTTGACAGTGATAATTCATTGTCCACTGTCCACTAAGTTAAAACCAAGTTCCAATGCCAAACTCCACAAACTCCACCTTTTGCAGATGCGTTTTAAATGCAATCTGTGCAAGCAGGTGTTTTGTTATATAATATTTTGCTGACAGGCGGAAATAATTCCAACCGTCCTGGCTGTCAGGGTTATAACTATAGAACAACCCTCTGTTGAGGCTCTTGCCTTCATTGGCGGCATCCCTTGCATTGTTGTACGGCTCCATATTCTTAACAGGGTCATACAGATAAATTCCCATTCCAAAGCCTATGAGGAAGTTGCCAATCATAATTTCATTGGTTATGTTCAATCCAACTCTGAACTTATTGAGGAACTTATCTTCAGTGGTGAATGTCTTGCCAAAGTGGGTGTTGCCGTCATAACTTTTCCACTTGCCATCCGCTCCTTGAACCGCTGTGGTGGTAAACGCTCCATCGTAGAACATATCCAAACCAATGCCTATGCGGTGCTGACGGCAGGTACGGTAGTATCCGCCTATGTTAAGTGAGGCGCAACCCCAATATTTAGTATCTTTATAGTAGAGTATTTTGGCACCACCGCTCGCTATTACCTCACCATACCAGCGTTTCATCTTTGTAGTGTCAGCCTTCAGTGGTTTAACTTTGCTCTTGTCACGCATAACAAGGTGGTATTTCAGACCTATTTTGCCGTCAAAGATGTTTAGCCCTGAGTTAGGCTGGTAGAGTGAGCCGCTTGAGAAGTGGTTATAATCAACGCCTAAGGTCAAATCCACCTGTGGGTGCACGTGAAAATCCACATTTACGCCTGCCTGAAGGTTGAATGTGAATGGTCCGCCTATTACAAAGTTATAGTCAAACGCCTTGTTCTTTGCAGGGTCATCACCTTTTAAACCACGAGGGTCCGCCACGGCTCCGTCACGGTCACAGGGCTTTGTGCAAAACCCGAATCCGCCGCCAAACATAAAGTTGAAATCAGCAATGCGGTGACGAATCATAGGTATGTTAATGTATGTGTATGGCGCAATCATCTGCCCTAAAACCTTTGGGTTGTGAAGGTCAATAACTTGCAAGGCTACACCAATGGTGGGGTAGTTGAAATCCCTATGCCACTGCTTAT
>JAZLIE010000106.1:0-28252 GCA_045617165.1 Candidatus Enterocola sp.
ATTTGAATACTTTGGTTTTGTTTTTTATTTCTATTCTAATGAGCATGAACCTATTCATATCCATGTAAAGCATAGTGGTAGGGAATCTGTATTTGATTTGATTATTGAAGATGGGGAACTTATAGAAATTAAAGTAAGAGAAAAACAAGGATGCGAACCATTAAACTCAAAGGATAAATCTACTGCAATTGAGTTTATTAACAAGTATCATTCAAATATTATACAAAAGTGGGTTAATTTCTTTGTTCTAAAGAAGCAAATTAAAAGTACTAACATTAAAACTAAAATATAATGAACCGATTGTATGTTGTTAAAGCGGAAAATATAGGAAACTTATCGGTGAAATTGGACTTTAGCGATAATTCAACTAGCATTGTGAATGTGGGTGACTTTATAAGGAGACATCCACATCCTCAATACAATAAATACTTGGATGAAAAGAAATTCAAATCTTTTGTTATTGATGACGGGAATGTAGTTTGGGGAAAAAATTGGGATTTGATTTTTCCAATAGAAGAACTTCATGCCGGGTGTTTGCGGTAAAGTTACATACCGTTAGGTGATGACGTTCTAACAGTGGGCGGGTCAAGGTTTCAAAATCTTGACCCGTTTTTTTAATTCACAAAACGTACTTTTTTCAGAAAATGTTTTACATTTTTTGATTTTGTATTCGATTTGCACTACCTTTGTACAAATTTTTCAAATCTAACTCACTTACATTGCTAAAATTTTTACAATGTAACTCACTTGGATTTTTAATTTTTGCAGTCTTGAAGAACAAATATTTAGATTTAATTGAGCAGACCGCCGATTTTCCTACAGATGAATTTCAGGTGGTTGATAATGAGCTTTATTTCAATAATATACCGCTTATGGATATTATTGAGCAGTATGGTACGCCACTAAGAATCACCTATTTGCCACGTATTGCGCAACAGATTCAGAAAGCCCGCCGTATGTTTAACGTTGCAATGGCAAAGGTGGACTATAATGCTGAGTATCACTACTGTTACTGCACCAAGAGTTCCCATTTCTCTTTTGTAATGGAAGAGGCTCTTAAAAACGGAGTGAATGTTGAGACATCGTCGGCGTTTGATATAAATTTAATTGAAAGTTTGTATGAATCCGGCTCATTTAAAAAAGATAATTTCATTATATGTAACGGATTTAAACGTCCGCAATATATTGAAAATATGCAACGTCTTATAAATGAGGGTTTTGAAAATCTGATTGCCATACTTGACAATAAATTTGAACTTGACTTACTTCTTAAGGATATGGATAAAAAGTTCAAAGTGGGCATTAGAATAGCATCAGAGGAGGAACCTAAATTTGATTTCTACACATCAAGGTTAGGAATCCGTTATAATGATATTCTGCCTTACTATTATGAGAAAATAAAGGATAATCCGCATACAGAACTCAAGATGCTCCATTTCTTTATAAATACAGGTATTAAAGACACTGCGTATTATTGGAATGAGCTTAGTAAGGCTGTGGAACTCTATTGTGAGTTGAAGAAGATTTGTCCTGAACTTGATTCTCTTGATATAGGTGGTGGATTCCCTATAGCCACTCACCTTGACCATAATTATGATTATGAGTATATGGCTGAGGAAATCGTGGCACTTATTAAGAATATTTGTCAGCAGAATAATGTTCCTGAACCTAATATTTTTACTGAGTTCGGCTCATTTACAGTGGGTGAGAGCGGTGCTATTCTCTACAGTATAGTCAATCAGAAACAGCAGAATGACCGAGAGAGTTGGAATATGATAGATAGTTCTTTCATTACCACGCTTCCTGATACTTGGGCTATAAACCAACGATATATACTTTTTGCCATCAACAATTGGGATAAAGAGTATCAGCGTGTATATCTTGGCGGCTTAACCTGTGATAGTGAGGATTTTTATAGTGCGGGTCATAACAATGCCATATTCCTACCTAAAATAAACCCTAACGATGAGCAGCCGCAGTACATCGGGTTATTCCATACAGGGGCTTATCAAGAGGCGCTTGCAGGGTTTGGCGGCATTCAGCATTGCCTTATACCATCACCTAAGCACGTGGTTATAGACATAGATGAGAATGGGGAATACTATACTAAATTGTTTGCAAAAGAGCAGAGTTATAAGTCAATGCTAAAAATTCTTGGATACTAATTATGTTTAATCGTAGAATCGGTTAATCGGTTAATCGTTTAATCGACTTTCCAGTTCACCGATTACGGCTATGCCGTGATTATGGGCTTCGCCTCAACATACAAACAAGTTTGTCTGTATTCGGCTTGCACCATAATTCACCAGTTCACCGATTCACCAGTTCACCGATTATATGTTTGGAGATTTTGAAAATAAATACAGAGATTACGGTAAGGCAAAGTTTGCTATTCTGCCTGTTCCGTATGACAAGACAAGCACTTGGGTAAAAGGTGCTGATAAAGGCCCCGATGCCTTTCTTGAGGCGTCGTTTGCACTTGAGAATTACGATGTGGAGACAGAAACTGAGGCCTATAAAGCCGGTATATCCACATTGAAGCCTGTTTTGGAAGACAGAACACCTGAACTGCTATGCGGTGCCGTTGAGCGTGAGACCGCAAAACTGCTTAGTGACGGCAAATTTCCCGTAATGATAGGCGGAAACCACACTTGCTCAATAGGAAGTATCAGGGCTATGGCTGCCGCATATAAGGATTTGACCATTCTTCAACTTGACGCTCACTCTGATTTGCGTCCTGAATATGAGGGTACAGAACTTAACCACGCTTGCGTTATGTATCAGGCGCAGAAACTATGCCCTATAACACAGGTTGGCATACGCAGCCAATGTGTAGAGGAGTTGCCATACGTTAAAAAAGAGCGTACTTTTTATGCTCACAATATATTTGATAACAATAATTGGCAATCTAAAGCCATTGACACACTTACTGAAAACGTATATATAACCATAGATTTAGATGTGTTTGACCCATCTGTGCTGCCATCTACAGGCACTCCTGAGCCGGGTGGACTTACATACTATCAGGTGTTGCATTTCCTGCGTAGCGTTATTAAAGAGCGTAATGTTGTTGGTTTTGACATTGTGGAACTATGCCCAAATCCCACAGACAAGGCTTCAGACTACCTTGCGGCAAGGCTTGCGTACCAACTTATGACATACTCTTCTCTTAACGTTTCAAGGTAAAGTGCCCGCTCAATGTCTTGTTCAACTCTTCTACCGTTATTACATACCAATAGTCGGTCATTGGCATCGGGTGACCATTGTAAACACCGTCCCAACCATTAAAGTCTGACGCTTTGTAGGTGAACAACAACTTGCTGAATCTGTCAAAGATTTGAATGATAGCCGTAGGATAAAAATCAATTCCTTTAACAAGCCAAAGGTCGTTCATTCCGTCATCATTTGGAGTGAAATAAACCATAGGCTCAATAGGCACAGGTAGTATCTCAAAACTATCAGAAGCCTTACAAGTCTTTGCGTCTGTAACAAGAATAGAATGCGTGCCAACGCCTAAATCAGTTATTGTTTCGGTGGTATATATTTTATGGTTGTCTATTGTGTATGTGAATGGAGATACACCCTTTGTAGTTGTAATTACAACTATTTTACCATCTACATTTGTTGAAAACTGCGGATTCTCATTTATGTTAAGATAGAATGTTATGGTGCTGTCACATCCACACTCTTTTGTCTTCTCTACGCGTGTTTTGGATATGGTGCCAATATTTGCTGTTTCAGCAGAGGAAAATGTGAATCCGTCTTTACTGAAACTCTCGCCCTGGCAAGTCTCACCCTCAAGAGAACTCTCTTTTACAGGGAATACCGTAAGTTTTAAAGTGACAACACTATCACATTCAGTCACAACAGATGTAGTAGTAAGTGTCTTTTCTATAACACCTGTTTCGGCGGTCTCAGATGCAGGAATGTTAAATCCGTATTTGTTGAATGGCTTTCCTTGGCAAACCTTATCTGTAATTGTTTCATAAAGAATAGGATTCACTACTATAGTAAAGTTCTCAACTTGTCTTGTTATGGGGACTGTCACATCATCGCCTATGGTAACAGTGCAGCTTAGTTCAAATGTACCCGCTGTAGAGATATCAACAGTGTTGGTCTTTTCAGTGGTTCCGTCACTCCACAGATAGGAGTCTCCTGTGGTCTGCGGCTCTATTGTTATTGTCTTGCCTTCTGCTTGACACTCAGTAATAGTGTGCTCTATAGGTTTCGGCTCGCATTTTTTAGCTTTTAGTATGAACGATGATGTGGAATTACATGTTCCATTATCTGTTCCATTATCTGTTCTTACAGCATAAGTGTTTTCGCTCCCTACAGTCATCGGGAACTCTGCGTCAGATAGGGTGGTTGTTGTGGCTCCGGGAATATTCGTTCCGTTTAATGACCACTGGTGCTGCGGATTCCATAGGTATCTTTTTGATTTTGCATAATCTGTAGGGGTCGGATTTAAATTTATTGTTAGTTCCGCTTTTGTCCCTGCACATTCTTCAGAATGGTCTGTAGTGCCTATTCCAGGGTAAACATACGCATTTATGAAAATAGTGTCAATTACAAAAGAGCCATCGGGGAATGTTACCATACATGCAAGGTCAAATACATCGGCATCAATTGTAATGCTTTTCTTATCGCTGCCGTCCTTGCCGACAATATTCCATTGATATGAATCACCCGATGTCAAAGATTCAAACGTCTGCTCACTTCCGTAGCACACAGTAACCTCTTTTGTGTCATATACGTTAAGAGTCAAGATGGTTGTACTGTCACATCCAGTTACTTTTGAAGGCACTGTGATTTCTTTAGTAATCTGACCTGTAGCGGTTATTTCACTTGCAGGTATGTTAAATCCGTTCTTATTATAGGCGTTGCCTTTATGAACCGTATCAGATATTTTTTTCTCCAGTTTTGGATTCACTGTCAGAGTAAAAATTTCATCTTGTATGGCAGGTTTTGATGCGGAGGTCATAAATATATCGTCAATGACACAATCATTACCCTCATCTTCAGCCGTGAGGTCAATCATATATAGTTCAATTACAGAGCAGTCCTCTTTAAGTGTATATTGGCTTGAATATTCTTTCCAACCAAGTTGAATAGTGGATTGCTGAGCCATCTCATCTGTATTTCCATATTTTATGTGCAGAGCGATTTTTACCGGGTTGTTAGGGTGATCCATTGATCCCCAAAAAGACAGTTTCATAACCTCGCCTTTTTTGAAAGTTCCCGACACTGACGTATGCCAGAATTTTTTGTTGTTTGCAACCTTATCACCGTCAATTTCAAGCATATATGACCCGGAGTGAGGGGATTGCTTAGCAAGAAAAGATATTGATGACACTCTCATAAAACCCCTGAAACTTAAACTATGATCAAAGTGTGCGTCAAGTCCAAAGCATTTGTAGTCAGATGTGAATCCAGGATATGGACATGCAGTGGATACATCTTCAAAATCGCCATTAGGTATTAAATTGGTCAAAGTGGCGGGGGTTGTAGTTGTTACAGTGCAAGTGTATTTTTTAACTCCAGGCTCTACATCTTTTATAACCAACGAGCGATTTGTACCTAGAATAGATTCTCCGTCACTCCAAGAGTAGGAATCTCCCTCTGTGTCTGGCGTCAGGGTAACCTCATCTCCTTCGCACGCTGTTTCTGTATGTGGTATCGGAGGATTGGAGCAGTTTTTTGCCGTTACACTTGTATGTGCAGTCCAAGAACAGCTGTTGTCTTTGTTATTTCTATAGGTAAATGTGTAGTCATCTGTGTTTCCAGGTTGTGAGGGTGCTGTAATGTCAGTTATGTATGACTTTCCCGCACCCTTTATGAATTTGGCAGGGTCTTGTTCCGCTCCGTTCTTTGTCCATATTACTGTATAAGTGGTGCCGCTCTCATCGCACCCTTGTGTTAAATCACATGGATTTGGCGTTATGGCAAAACCAACATAAAGTTTAAGCCCTGTCTCATCACTACATTCTGTAAGCGGATTGCCGTTTTCGTCTCCAAAAGTCAGCGTGTATTGCGGATAAACTTTCAGTTCTATGTTTTCTGTGACGGTTGAGCCGTTTGGCTTGGTTACAACACAGATATATTTTTCTGGTTTTACACTCTCTATTGGGAGCGTTTGCGTTGTGGTAGGCAACACTGTGCCGCTTGCTGTCTTCCACTCATACTTTGATCCACCCGATGTTTTTGCTGTTAAGTCATATTTTGTGTTATAGCATTTGTAAACTTCCCAATCAGTCTCAGTTCCGCAATCCTTGGCAGTAACTTTACCCGATGCTGGTTCTGCAGGACACACACCTGTTTTAACGCTGATTGTATATGTATCACTTGAACCCACATTTGCCGGTGCTGTGCCTGATACAGATTCTGTACTGCCTGTAATGGGGCTTCCGTTTTTAGTCCAGCTTATTTTGTCGTATGTGCCTGTAATTTTAGCGGTTACTGTTACAGGGTCTCCCGCACATATTGTTTGGTCTGTAATGGTGGCTGTGGCTGGCTCATCAATCTTTATCTTAAATATCTCATTGGTAACCTCATCTTCAGTTCTTATTTCAGTTCCAAAATAGATGTCGTCCAATGCAAAGTCATTACCATCAGGTTCCAAGTTGTCATTAACTATATATATAGTACAATTTGAATAATCATTATCTGCAGTGAATTTTGCGTTTGTATATTCATTCCAAACACCAGGAGTTGATGATGTTGTAATTGTAGCCAATGTTTCAGTGGCACCGGAACCTTTCTTAATCATGAATTTAATGTTTGAGCATGTTTTTTGCTCACCTTTTTTCTGGTGTATAAAAACATTAGCCGCCCAACAACTGAATTGGTATGTCACGCCTTTCTGTAATTTAATACCTGTTGCACTCCATATAATAACATCTCGCTTTTGGCCTCCGTCACATACAAGAAAATAACTACCGCTGTGAGGTGTCAGTTCATAAAATTGATGTGAATGTGATGGCATTGTAGATGTGTTCATTGTTGTCGTCGATTCCCCGTATGAAATGGCTCCGGATGTCTGAAAACTCGGATATTCATATTTAATCATATCACCCATCTTGTTCTTCGCCTCAGAATTCATCCTATCAAAAGAAGGCATAAACTCAAACCCACCTATTGATATAAGGTTTCCAGTATCGTAGGAACCGCCTTTTTGAGTCACCTTGCAAGTGTATGTTATCTCTTGTGTAGGTTTGGCGGTTACACTTTGCTTGTCGGTGGCTGACAAGCCTGTAGATGGAGACCATTCATATTTATCTCCTTTGGTTGTAGTTGACAGAGTGGCACTGCTCCCCTTACAGATTGTCTGTGTGGGATGTGTTATATCCGGTGCCGCCAATACAATGCTATGCTGAAAAAAAACAGAGAGAACTAATAGTCCGTATAAAAAATGTTTTTTCATAGTTTTTTTTTGATACAAATAAGTCACGAAGATAGTGTTTTTTTTTCATATTGTTTGAATTATTATGTATTTTTGCATCTGTGAATGTAAAAATAGAAAATAGTTGGAAATCTGTTCTGCAACCGGAATTTGACAAACCCTATTTTAAGGAGTTGACAGATTTTGTGCGAGCGGAGTATGCCTCACATACCATATATCCTCCTGCAGGCAAGATTTTTAATGCGTTCAATTCCTGTCCATTCTCTGCTGTCAGGGTGGTTATAATAGGGCAGGACCCATATCATGAGCCAGGTCAGGCACATGGGCTATGCTTCTCAGTAAATGACGGAGTGCAGTTTCCGCCGTCACTGCAAAATATATTTAAGGAAATATCTACAGAATATGGTACCCCGATACCGTCAAGCGGTAATTTACAGCGATGGGCAGACCAAGGCGTACTGCTGCTGAACGCCACACTCACGGTGCGTGAGCATCAAGCAGGCTCACATCAAGGTAAAGGTTGGGAGACCTTCACCGATGCCGTAATAAAAACCATTTCAGACCAGAAGAGCGGGGTTGTGTTCCTGCTTTGGGGCAGTTACGCCATCAGCAAATCCAAATTCATTGACACCACAAAACACTGCGTCCTCACATCGCCACACCCGTCACCCCTCTCATCGTATCGTGGCTTCTTTGGAAACAACCATTTCATTAAAGCCAATCAATATCTTTCTTCTATTGGCAAACCGCAAATCAAGTGGTGAAAATTTGTATAGTATTCAGCCAATACATTTTCAGAAGACCAACACCCCGATTTAAAGGCGGACTACATTATGGCAAATCCGCCGTTTAACCAAAAGAGTTGGAGAGAAGATCAACCATTTCCAACATGGAATAACCTCAATCAATCCATATTCATCTTCAATGGTCTTTTCTTCATCGTAGGTGATGATCACTCTTCGTTTGCAAGGCAACGCTTTTGGCAACTTCTGCAGAGCTTCCACCTCTCGTTTCTCAGTCGCGTCAGATCCTTCTATGGAGTAGGAAACCTGTATAGCAAGTTCATCGTCCGGGACATAGAAGTCAACCTCCACGTTCTGGTTATAGAAGAATACTCGTTCGTTGTCCTTGTCATTTCCATATTTACAGAAAAGCGACAGCGCGACAAGGTTCTCTAAAAGGGTAGTTGTTGGATCAACCAGCAGAAGACTCAGCAGGCCGTTGTCTATGAAGTAGTACTTGCTATTCGTCTCACGTTCTGCAAAGGCCGCGCTGATGTTGTGCACTCTGAGCAAGAGCCATGCGTCCTCGCAGTATTCAATATAGCTGCTTGTCGTTGGTATAGTTATCTTACCACCTACACTTGACAGTATTTTGGTGACTCTGGAGTAGGAAAGTGGCTGCTTTACGCTTTCTGCCATCTTCTTTATCATTAAGCGTAGCAGATTTGGGTTGCTAATCTTGTTTCTTGCACAAATATCACCCAGGTAAATTTTCTGATACACAGAGCTAAGGTAACTTCTCTTTACTGGAAGGTTTACGCTTTCTGGCAATCCACCCCAGTTCATATATTCCGCATATTCACGTAAAAACAGCGACTTGCCAGTGGTGCCCATCAGCGTCTGCTCATCGTATGGAATATTTCTTGAACGTAGGTACTCCTTGAAACTGAAAGGATAAACCTCTACTGGGATGTAGCGGCCACCGAGTGTAGTCATTATCTCCTTGGAGAGCATCTTGGCATTTGAACCAGTGATCCAGACCGTCCGTTTGCTGTCTGCCATACGTCTTGCAAACTTCTCCCACCCATCGATGTTATGAATCTCATCGAGGAAAAGCATTGGATTTTCGTTGCCAGTCATTTCAATATGACATTCCAGGATGGCATTGAAATCTTCATAGGTGAAGCCTACCAGTCGCGCGTCTTCAAAGCTCAGATAGTGCATTTCATCCCAGTTATGACCCTCACGAAGTAATTGCTGCATCTTCTCGTAGAGTACGAAAGACTTGCCAGCCCTTCGAACACCAACAAAAACATAACAGTTGAAACCTTCCGTAACAATGTCTCTGTGGACTATGTTATAGCTTTCAATCTCCCTTCGATTATCGAGGAGAATCTGCTTGAGTAGAGCTTTGTTAATCATATATTATTAAAATGTCATTTTATATTTCTGTACAAAAGTATAAAATATTATTTTAATAAACAAGTTTTTTTTGGGGTGTTTTTAAGCATTATAACCCAGCCATATACAGCGGCAGATAGATTACGCCATCTTCAACTTTTACGTCACCGGTATGCAGCACAATTGGTTCGGCTACAAGCCTGTTATATTTCTTCACGAATCGCCCTATGGAGGTCAATGTGTATCGAGGGCTTGACTTAACCTCAATCGGATGAATGTTATGCCGGCTGCTTCCTGTACAGTTCTTCTGCCTTGATGGTAGCTTCCGTAAACGCATGACTGATTAGCAAACCCGTGTCGGCCATATACAGCTTGCGAGAAGCATCCTCCACCTTCATCTCCAAGCCAACATTGGGTTCCGAAGCTGCAAAGCACGTATTCACAACCCTCGATTCATCCAATCAGAAGAATGCCGTTTCCACATTCCTTCCACGATTGGTTCATTATTAAAAAAAGAAATGGCCATTATACACTAAACCAAGAGAACGATTATATTTAATTATACACCATTCCAAGGCTTAATGTGACTGCAAAATTACACAATTCCTACCGAATTAACGCATAAATCTCCCGAAATTTGTCTTTTTAGTGTGGTTTTTGCTAGTTTTATTCTGCTAAAAGTGCATCTCTGACCTTTATAGTCTTCGGGTCAGAGGCAGCAAGTATCTTGGCTCTTGTTTCTTCATCTTCGAAAACACGAGCCTTCTCTGCCATCATATATTGCTCTGCACAATTATACGTAATTCCATCGACCTCAAAGTTACATGGAAACCATTGGCTGAAACAAGCCTTTGTTACTTGACCATCTTTGCCATGATGCCCCCAGAAGAAAACATATTCAAGTTGTTCTTCAGCATCATATCGTTTTATTATATCTTTGATTTCGTATTTCATTTTACTCATTCATTAGATTGTTATACATAGCAATTGCATCTGCCATTATCTCATCATGGTCAAATGCAAGGGTAGGGAGGGCATTGATTGAGAACCACTCTGCCTTCGCAGCATCATCCTGAGCAATGACTGATAGCGGTTCATCAACGATAGCAAGGTACGCAATGGTGATTGTGCGACCACGAGGATCACGGTCAACCTTGGAATATGCTCCGACTTGAACCATGCTGTCAACCCTCAAACCTGTTTCTTCTTCAAGTTCACGGATGGCACATTCCTCTGTAGTCTCATCCATTTCCATGAAGCCACCAGGGAACGCCCAACATCCTTTATATGGCTCAAAACCTCGCTGAATCAGCAGCACCTTTGGCTCTTCTTCTTTTGTTATGGCAACAACATCTGCCGTTACAGCAGGTCGTGGATATTTGTAAGTGTAAGGCATATTAAACGACATTAGTATTACAAGGAATCATTTCAAAAACAGATGCTCTTCGAGGTTATTTTATATTCGTGAAAGTATTTGTAGAATCGCTTTTGTCGATAATGCTACGCAGTAGTTGATAGGTTTTGATTCATCTATCCGCGTATCGTCACCTTTGTTATTACCAGCAACTATAATTCCTACAACCTTATTATCAATAAGCAGAGGGCTGCCGCTACACCCGGATTTTAAATTTACAGTGCTATAGAAACTAAAATAATTATCAATACTTGGACATTCAACAGTTGCTTTGGTTGTTATTGGTACATATATGAAGTGACCATTGTTAGGGCTGTTTTTTTCTACTATTTGTTTTTGTACAAAGCTATGGTTGATTAAATTCGCACCTTCCTCCAAATGGCTTTCGTATAATTCAAATGAATTTGATTCGGGAATAAGAATATTGTTGTATATAGCAATATCAAACTCGGTTGAGTCATTTCCTATTGAAAGGTATTTGTGATTATTCAGAGCATACGAAACGTTGTCAATTATTACATACGGTTCTACTAATTCTTCAATAACATGACCTGCCGTAATGAAATAACCATTTATGAAGAAGCCACAACCATAACCTTCGTTGATCCCTTTTATAAGATATATTTTTCCTTTTCCCATATAATAATGTTTAAACAAAAATGTTAATCATTTCTTTCTCACGTGGGTCAACGTACCCATCGCATAGAGCCATTTTCATAAATAAATCCTGAGCATATTGCTTCTTATTTATTGAAAATATGGAATACTCTTTGATAAGATAGTCTATATCGATGTCATCCATGTGATCAAATTCGTCAATAGAAAGTCCAAAATCATTGAACGCTTTGTCTAAAAATGCTGTTTCTTGCGGTTGCATTACAAGATCTGCCTTCATAATAAGGATCAATATCTGGAACAAAATTCTTTTTTCTTGTATTGTCAAGTTCATTGCTGTATATTGTCATTAAAAAAGTTGTGATAATTTGGATTACTTAGATTGAGAATAAAGAGGTTGCACTTTGCTCGCGTCAGAGCTGTATAAATGAGTGCTGGAGTATTTTCTCTTTCTTGAATTTTATAGCCGTCAAAGTTTTCATCTGAGCGCATTTCTGGCTGAAGTATCAAGATGAGATTTTTTGACTCCCATCCCTTAAAGCTATGTATTGTTGACAATTTCAAATCATTGCAAGCGGTCGTAAAGTGAGTCTTGGCTGCTCTTCGAATTTCATCGAGATCTTTTTGAATGATTGAAGGACTTGTGTTTTTCTTCCTCTTAACGCTTGCGTGTTGCTCTGATGTTTCGAAGTTTATCATAGTGTGCAGATTTGTCTGCTGTCTATATGCGGCTTCAACATCTCTAAGTAAATTGATGGATTGTCCAAGCACAACAACATCAGCTATGTCTAAGTGATACTCTGATATAATCCATCTTATATTATCAGCTATCGTCTCTGCTTTAGTTTTATTGTCTATCTTCCAATATTTTATAAAATACTCGTCAAATAGGAAAGAGTTTTGTATTCCTATAGCAGAGTTATTGTCGAGAAAAGAACGTGCGAAATTCGAACTTAATGTCGCAATCTGAGGATTCAGAATTCGCATTGAAATGCGTTCGCTCATTTCATTCCATCGACCAGTGAAACCACATCCATTTATAGGAGGCATTTTAGTCTCTTGCTCCAATTCTCGTTCATAAATATTCTGCTCACCATCTCCAAAAAGAGATACTGAGCCGTCATCTGCAAGGAAGTTTGCTATAATTGATTGTAGCCAAGATTCTTTAAAATCTTGTACCTCGTCAATGATTATGCTTTTGTATTTCTGAATATTATGTCTATAAGGAGTGAAGTATTCAGCATCGTCAAAATCGTATAGATTTATTTTTTGATGAGCGTATTGATTAGCCTTTGATTTGAAGAACTGATGATAGTTTGTTACTTCAAACATATTAGGAGAGAAATCAGCAGGCACTTGTGCGATTCTCATACGGATGTATTGAATTAAAGAAATATTGAATGTGATAATAAGAACACGTTCGCCGGTTCTCAGGTGTTGTTCGACTGCTCTATTAGCAACTACTTGAGTCTTACCACATCCGGCCACACCTTTTACACGCATCCTTTTACTTGCACTTCTGACTATTTCTTTTTGTCTTTGGCTTAGTCGGAAATTGAGATCACCGTCTTTGTACGTATGCCATTTTGTAGAAATAAGATTTGTTAACTCGTCATAATACTTATATTTGAAGCCTCTTGAAGTAACTTTGGCAAGTTCTTCTTGCAAATTTGTTGTATCTGAGAACTTGTGCAGAAAAGCATAATGATCCTTTGGGTACTTATTTTTGTTTTCGGAATTTTTGATTACATTTAATTCGTCTATTCTCTCAATGATGCTTTCTTTGGTATGATTAGGGAAATAAAGTGCTGTTTTAATGCAATTATAGACGCTTGAGTACATGACAGAATCTATCTTGATTGTTCTCAGATGTAGATTAAAGAGATTGCTTTTGATGGCTTCAATCCTGTTGTAATCATCATCCAGGTGCTCAAGGTCTTCGCATATATTTATAAGAAGGATACCATTGCTTTTGCTTGTGAGAACAAAATCTGCCGTATCACAATTTATAGCAGGTCTAAAATAGACATCAAACGAAGCGGAACACGCTTGACGTAGTTTATTATAAAATTTCAAAGCCTTAGCATCTACAATGCCACTTAAAACCTCCGTCGTGTAATCATAAGGATCCGTATTCGATTCCGTTATAGCGCACTCCTGATAGTTGCTATTCAAAGAATTTATTCTTTGATGTACAAAACATCTCGTTTCACATCCATAGGCATGATGTGTTCTTGAGGTGTATGAATACGGATATGAGTTAATGTTCGAAAAGTATTCTGTAGGATTGAAGTAACCACAGAAATCGGTAATTCTTGTATTTGTATTCTGAGTGAATTTAGGACCAATACATACCATATAGTTTGTATTAGCCAACGTAGCAGTTTTGTTGGCAAGCCATGGCAAACTCAATGTTCTTATGTCAAGAATATTTGAGAAGAGATTGATACTGATCCTTGACGAGCAAGACACCTCTGGCATGGTTGCATTTACATCATTTGGAATATAAGTATTCAAAGAAAGCACTTCTATACCTGGACCTGCATTTTGCTTTACCCAATTTGTTGCTCTTGTAAGGGCTTGTTTGGATGGCTCTATAAGATAAATTCGTTCAAGACGAGATAATTTACCTCTCTCTTGAAGCATATCCAATAAGGTTAAAGTAGCAAGACCTTGTCCACATCCCCAGTCAAATACCTCAAATGAATACATTTCCAAATCTTCAAAAGGGAAGTTTTGGAGTGCGGCTTTACATTTGACAATATGCATTTCTCCATAGGCGGCAATGTAGGCATTTAGTTCGTCTTCTGTCTCTAGAACTTTTCTGCCATGTTCAGTTACCTCCCAAGGTCTTGCTTTCATGCTATTGGGTAGGTTGTTGTAGCATTGTTCAACTATTAGTAATGGATTCATAGCTATCTTCCTGTAATTGTTTCTGCCCAAGGACTTTCCGTATGACATTTATAATTTGATGCAGCAACTTGCTTGCTAGTGTTTGCATAGCAATATTCGCACATGTGGATGCATGTGTTGTATTGGCCAATATCCTTGCTTTTCATACATCCACAGAACTCTCGCTGTCCTTTATCACGATTATCACCATGAGTTGCATACATACCGTTGTCAAGAATTATTGCGCCAGTAGGGAGTGGTTCTGTTTCTCCAAAAAGATCCGCCTCTGGCATCGGCTTAATTTCAGCCTTGAGGAATTCCATCAATTCTTTGTCATGATAGCCTCGGTGAATGATTAATTCGTCATCTATGCAATGGTTTGGCTCAACACTTGGATATTTGCCCTTTTCACCGCAAGTGGCAAGTTTATAATTCCATCCTTTTCGTTTGTTTAACTCAACCAAACGTGATGCAAATTCCTTCATCTGCTCTTCCGTCCACTCATGATAAGGAACGCCACTAGCCTCCAAGTTTGATTTAACTTTTCGATACAATGCAATATCAGCGAAACTGAAAACAAGTTTCTCGGTATATCCTTTCAGTTGGTCACCAATATGCTCAATCTTCTTCAGCAACTTGTCAATATCAATGTCATCAGTAAGCATAAGGGGATCAAAACGCCAGATGACGCTACCAAAACCAAGTTTAGCAACTAGCATTTTGAATGTTTCTATACGCTCCGCAAGGGGAGGTACGCCACGTTCCAACTTCTCTTCCTCATAATCGTTAAGAGAGTACTGAATGTAGCAGCCAATCTCACGCTCTTTCAACTCATCAAGATGGCTAATCAGAGGACGAGGATTCTTTGACCAAAAGACAATAAATCTGGTCTTTGCATAACTAATATACATTTTTACTCCATTAAATGAATTTGTCCAAGCAGAATATCCTACCTTTAAGCGATGGAAGAACCAATCGCAATAGAAAGCAGGGATGTCAGTACTTCTGCTTGCAGAAACAATTATAGGAGCTTGTGCTTCTACCATTGTTTTACCATCCTCTAACGTGATCTTTATTTTATCTGTCTTTGATGTTGCCATATATTGATCTATATTTCTATTATAATAAACGTAAAATCAAAGATTACATTGTCTTAAATCGCTTATTTCTTCTTATACTTTTCATTCAACATTTCCCACGCATTGAGGTAGGCTTGCCATGCGGCTTCTGCATCAGCTCCAATCTCTGCGGTAACGAGATAGCGGAAGAGCCAGGCTCCTGCTTCGTCGCCATTGACACCGAAGTTACGCAAAATGTCAAGATTTTCCTTGGCAAGAAGGACGGTTCAACCGATTGTGGAACTCCATGACCACATCTTTCATATCCTGATGCAGATAGGAGAGAGACTTCTCCTTAATCCACTCAGGTATTCCCCAGAGGGCTTCTGCTATGCTGCCAACGATGGCTCCGAGGGTGTCAGCATCTGCACCAAGCGCAACTGCCTGACGGATAGCATCCTCAAAACTCTTGCTATGCTGGATGATCCAGAGTGCAACAGGAACCGTTCCCTGGCAGGTCTCATCGAACTTGTTGACGCACTTGGAGATGTCGAGTTTGAAGTTCTGAGGCCATTCGTAGTAGAGCATCACGGCGTGGTCAATACCCATAATCAGGATGTCCTCCTCCGTGATTTCCTTGCCCTTCATGTCCTGACGTAGAACCCTACAGTCACGAATCGCAAACGCAACGGCTTGTGCTCCATTTATTCCTTCCGGATGATTGTGTGTACATTCGGCTGATTTTTTAGCTTCTTCCCAGATGTCATTGCCATCATCGAACCACCATCCGATAGGACTCACGCGCATCGCTGATCCATTACCGAATGAGTTGTAGGGTTGTGGATTATCGCTTGCTACCCATTTGGCAAACCTGCCGCCATAACCACCCATCGGATGAGGGTATTTACGGCACCATTTGTGAATGTACTTACCATAATCATCCGAGCCATGAAGCAGAGCGTCTGCCACGGCTATGGTACAGATGGTATCATCCGTAAAGCTGTTCTTGTCTGAGAACAGCGGGAAGTTATAATCATTCGTTGGGTTGAACTCCCAACGGCTGCCAACGATGTCACCAATAATTGCGCCTAACATAGAGTCAAAGTTTTGATTTTTCCGCAAAGGTAGGATAGGGTAGTCTCAAATCATGGGACAAGTTCAAGGAAAATGCTTTTGGAATTTCAAATTTCTTGTTGTTTTGCCTTCTTGCGTCCTTTGGGCGCAAAGGTACAGAAAATCTTTCATATACTCGCCTGCTCACCCTCTCTTTAACATCTACTTTAACGTTTCTGCATTAAAAAGAACAAAAGTAGTGTGGCATCACGCATCATTGCGGAAACACTCGAACGAGGATTTCTCAAGGTTTATAAAGAGATTTTTGAGCAGGCTGAGAACTTCAAAAAATATAGCCAAGCATAAAAAAAGAGAAAGAATTTCTCCTTTCTCCTTTTTTCTTTCTCCTTTAAAAAGATTACGGCATAGCCGTAATCTTTTTTACATCATTCCACCCATTCCGCCGCCCATTGGAGGCATTGGGGCAGGGTTTTCCTCTTTCTTGTCTGCTATGACGCACTCTGTTGTAAGCATCATACCTGCTATAGAGGCGGCATTCTCAAGTGCTACACGTGTAACCTTTGCAGGGTCAATAACGCCAGAGGCGAACATATTCTCATACTTGTCTGTGCGGGCATTGTAACCAAAGTCATCTTTGCCCTCCATAACTTTTTGAACTATAACCGCACCCTCTTTGCCAGCGTTGGCTACAATCTGACGGAGTGGCTCTTCAATAGCACGTTTAACTATCTCAATACCTGTGGTCTCATCATCATTTGCACCTTTAAGGCCTTCAAGAGATTTGATTGCACGTAGATATGCTACGCCACCACCAGGAACTATTCCCTCTTCAACGGCGGCACGTGTTGCGCTAAGTGCGTCATCTACACGGTCTTTCTTCTCTTTCATCTCAACCTCAGATGGTGCGCCAATGTAAAGCACTGCTACGCCACCTGCAAGTTTTGCAAGACGCTCTTGAAGTTTCTCCTTGTCATATTGAGAGGTTGTTGTCTCAATTTGAGCCTTTATTTGACCAACTCTTTGCTTGATGGCATCTTTGTCACCAGCACCGTTTACAATAGTTGTGTTGTCTTTATTGATGGTAACTGTGTCAGCAGTGCCAAGCATATCAAGTGTTGCTGTGTCAAGTTTCAGGCCTTGCTCCTCACTTATTACCACACCGCCTGTAAGAATGGCAATGTCTTGAAGCATCTCTTTGCGGCGGTCTCCAAAGCCCGGAGCCTTAACAGCGCAAACCTTCAGACCTGCTCTCAAGCGGTTTACAACGAGTGATGTAAGCGCCTCGCTGTCAACATCTTCAGCAATTATAAGCAGTGGGCGGCTGCCTTGTACTACTGCCTCAAGTATAGGAAGAATGTCCTTTAGAGAAGATATTTTCTTATCGTGGATAAGAATGTAAGGCTTCTCAAGAACCGCCTCCATCTTCTCTGTATCAGTTACAAAGTAAGGTGAAAGGTAACCACGGTCAAATTGCATACCTTCAACAACATCAACTGTTGTGTCAGTGCCTTTAGCCTCTTCAACTGTTATTACGCCCTCTTTCTTAACCTTTGCCATTGCGTCGGCAATAAGTTTTCCAATCTCACTGTCATTGTTTGCAGAGACGGTGGCAACCTGTTCAATTTTGCCGTAGTCATCACCAACCTCTTTGCTCTGAGACTTGATGCTCTCAACAACTTTAGCGACAGCCTTGTCAATACCGCGTTTCAAATCCATTGGATTGGCACCAGCGGCAACATTCTTAAGACCTACGGAAATAATTGATTGAGCAAGCACAGTAGCGGTAGTGGTACCGTCACCAGCATTGTCTCCTGTCTTAGATGCAACCTCTTTGACCATTTGGGCACCCATATTCTCAAATGCGTCATCAAGTTCTATCTCCTTTGCAACTGTAACACCGTCTTTAGTAATGTGTGGTGCACCGAATTTCTTAGCGATGATGACATTTCTGCCCTTAGGTCCAAGTGTCACCTTAACTGCGTTGGCAAGCTCGTCAACACCTTTCTTAAGAAGGTCACGAGCGTCAATATCAAATTTAATCTCTTTAGCCATAATTCTTAAATTTTAGAATGTTATTAGATTATTGCCAAAATGTCACTTTGGCGCATAATAAGATACTTTTCTCCGTCAAATTCAATTTCTGTACCTGCGTATTTGCCGTAAAGTACCTCATCTCCCTCTTTTACAACCATCTCTTCATCTTTGGTTCCGTTGCCTGTAGCAACAACTTTACCTCTTAATGGTTTCTCTTTAGCAGAATCTGGTAGAATGATTCCGCCCGCTGATTTCTCTTCAGCCGCATTGGGTTTAATTAAAACCCTGTCTGCAAGTGGTTTAATGTTCATAATTGTATGTATTAAAATGTATATAATTAATTTTAAAAGATTTTTCGCTTCGCTCAAAATGACGGGATGAGGTCATTGTCCACTGTCCACTCTCCACTGTCCACTAAATGGCAAATTCCGTGCCAAACTCTCCACCGATGTCATAATTGACACAAAAAAACCGACCCTGAGAAAGAGTCGGTTAATATTGCTTGATACATAATATTAATGTAGGAATGCGGCTGATAGTACGCTTAGTACTACAACAAGTGCTACAAGTGTCCAAGTAGCCTTCTCAAGGAAGTCGGTTGTCTTTTTAACGCCCATAACGCTGTTTGAAGCCGCGAATTGTGATGCCAGACCGCCTCCTTTTGAATTTTGTACTACAACTATAAGAATAAGCAGGATTGCTATAATAACTGCAAGGATAACTAATACTTTAAACATAGTTCTATATATTTTCTGTTAATTTCTGAAGTTTTTCTATTTGGTCTGCAAAGTAACTACTTTTTTCTGGATATTTCAAATTTAATTTTTCAAAAATTCTAATTGCCTTTGAATATTGCTTCTGTTTTATGTAGATTTTCGCCAAACTCTCTGTGAAAATACTGTCAGTAACGTTCTCATCTTCAGCCACGATGACAGTGGTGTCGGTCAGAGTGTCACTACCTACAGGCTTTATTCGTGGATTCTCTGTTATGAAGCGGTCAATTAAATCTTGATGCTGAAGTTTTGGCGTACCAAAACTCTCCAATTCCTCTCTTTCCTCCATTTCCTCAAACTTCCCCTCCATAACCTCTTCAAGCCGTGTGCGGTCTGCCACAATCAGGGCGGTGCGTTTTAGTTCAGATGTGTAGGAGAGGTCCCCGGTATTCTTAAGGTTGCGGAGATATAGTAGTACAGCGGTCTGAAAGTACGGGTACTCCTGTACCAGCCTTCTCAAATCCTCAAGGCTCTTTTCATTCAGCCTCTCCGGATGCTTTATATACTCTAATAACTCAGACCTGTTCATAAATAACTACCAGTTCGCTACAGTATCATTATAAATATTCTCAGTTATCTCCTTTACAATCTCCTCTATAAGTTGGTCCTGCACATCAGTAAGCAATTGGCTGCTGTCAAAGTTACGGTACGCAGTGTATGAACGCTCAAAATCCTCATCGTGGTCTGTGTTGTTCACGTAGCGTACATTTATACGTATTGTAAGACGTGTCTCTGATGCCATACCGTCTGTTGATGATATTGCTTGCGGGCTTATGTCATAGCCTGTTATCTCACCCTCAAGGTCAAGGTCTCCGTCCTGACGAACCATATTCAAACGTGTCTGACGTGTGTATATATCCTTGATTTCCTCATTGAATTTAATGGCGAGCGGGGCATAGACCATAGCGGCACGGTTAGGAAAGTCGTGGACTGATATGGAGTGTACCTTGTTGTAGTCTATAATGGTGCCGTTGAACTTATATGATATGGTGCAGCCTGTGCATATAAGCACCATAGCAAATATTATCAATGTGGTTATTCTCTTCATTATCTTATATGTTTATGCCGTATTCCCTTAGTCTGCGGTATAGTGTACGTTCTGATATTCCAAGTTCGGCTGCCACAAGGTTACGTTTGTTATTGTTGCGTTGCAGTGACTCAAGAATCATCTGTTTCTGCATATCATCCATTGAAACTGGTTTGGACTGCTCTGACACTTGTACAGTTGGTTCCTCCGCCACTTCCTCTGCCTCAACAGTTGTTGTATGTGGATGAATCTCAGTGGTTTCCAGCGGTTCCGCATATAACTGGGCGCTACGCCATTTGTCTTGTTGTGGTGCAAGTTTTGATTGAAGTTCACTAACAGCCTTGTTTAGTGCCTCTATCTGCTCTTTGAACTCTTTGTTCTGTGCGTCTAACTTATATATTACTGTGTATAGGAACTCTCTCTCTTTTGAGAAATCTGATGAACCGTTTGACACAAGTGGCAGACGGCTTGATGACTCATCGGGGAGATATGTTGAGAGTATCTCAACTGATATGTCAGAGGTATGCTCAATGGCTGAAATCTGTTCCGCCACATTCCTGAGTTGGCGTACATTTCCCTGCCAATAGTATGATTCAAGTTTCTCAATAGCCGTTGGTTGCAGTTTTATTGCTGTGCGATGGTACTTCTCCGCAAAGTCATTGGCGAATTTCTTGAATAGTATGTGAATGTCTTTCTTTCTCTCACGCAGTGGTGGCAGATAGATTGGGATTGCGTTCAGACGGTAATATAAATCCTGACGGAACTTCCCTTCACGTATTGCCTCCATTAGATTAACGTTTGTGGCGGCCACAACTCTTACGTTTGTCTTTTTTACCTCTGATGAACCAACTCTGTAATACTCTCCGTACTGCAATACACGTAGCAGACGTGCCTGGGTGGAGAGGGGTAGTTCTCCTACCTCATCAAGGAATATGGTGCCTCCGTTTGCAACCTCAAAATATCCCTGACGGTCTGCAAGAGCTCCTGTGAAGGCTCCTTTCATATGCCCGAACAGTTCTGAGTCCATTGTGCCTTCTGGTATGGCTCCGCAGTTTACAACCACATATTTGCTATGTTTGCGGGGGCTGGCATCGTGGATAAGTTTTGGAAAACTCTCCTTGCCAACACCGCTCTCTCCAGTAATAAGGACTGAAAGGTCTGTCTGGGCTATCTGTAGAGCCGTTCGTATGGCGTGATTGACATCGGGGTTATTCCCTAAGATGTCATAACGCATTTTAATGTCTTGTATGTCTTGTAGGTTATCTGTCTCTGCCATTATTAACCCTTTCTGTTTTTAACAATGTTAATTGCTGTGTATAGTGCCTGACGGAATGAGTTTTCTGACGCAACGTTCTTTCCTGCTATGTCATACGCAGTTCCGTGGTCGGGCGATGTGCGTACAATGCTAAGACCTGCTGTGAAGTTCACGCCTGAGTCCATACTTAGTAGTTTGAACGGAATAAGTCCCTGGTCGTGGTACATTGCAAGTATGGCGTCATATTTTGTAAACTCATCACTGCCGAAGAATCCGTCTGAGGGTAGTGGACCTACGCAGATTATCTCATTCTCAAGTGCCTCTGTTATTGCTGGTTTTATAAAATCCTGCTCCTCCGTGCCAATAACCCCCTGGTCTCCGCTGTGCGGGTTTAGTCCAAGTACCGCTATACGCGGACGGTTAATCTTGAAATCTTGTTTGAGAGTCTTGTTTAGGATTTTTATCTTATTGAGTATCAGTTCTTTTGAAAGTGACTGTGATACTTTTGCCACAGGTACGTGTCCTGTTGCCACGGCAACACGCAGGCGGTCACTTACAAGCAGCATAAGTGCGTCGCCCTTTTTTCCGAATGTCTGCTCAAAATACTCTGTATGACCTGGAAATGTGAATTGGGCTGACTGTATGTTCTTTTTGTTTATAGGTGCTGTGACTATTGCGTCAATATCACCGTTTTTGAGGTCGGCAGTCGCTTTCTCAATTGCCTGAAACGCCGCCTCTCCCGCTGTCTGGGTGCATTGTGAGAGTTCCACTTTCACCTCATCAGAGTTGCAGTTTATTATGTTTACGTGTTTGTCACTTGCATCGGCGGCTGAATTAACAAGGTTAAGGTTTTGGTTAAGGTCAAGTACCTTGCGGTGATACGCGGCTACTTTTGGTGAACCATAGATTATCGGGGTACAAAACTCCAATATGCGGTTGTCTTCAAGTGTCTTTAGAATAACCTCATAACTTATGCCGTTAATATCTCCTTGTGTAATACCTATTTTAATTTTTTCCATATCTATTTTGTTTTGTTAAGTTCTATAGTGTAAAGTGTTGATTCAAGTTGTCTGAGAATGTTTCGCTTGTATTTGTTAGGGGCGTAGATGAAACACTCTGCGGTTATAACTCTCTGATTCTCACTGTCAAGTGTTGATATGCTTACAAAAGGTCCTCCCATAATATCCCCGATGACAGTCCAGAGTCCTCTCACCTCTGCTGCGTATTCTCCGCTCTCAAGTGATGTATTACAGAAGATTGGTGGCTCAAACTTATATTCAGTGCCCATATATGAGTCTTCTGACGGACCTGGTATGTTGAGCATCATAACTGAGTCTCGTTTGTGCAGAATCATCTCACGTGTGAATGTCTGAGAACAGTCATACGGATATGTGTATATTACAATGTTCTGACGTGTGTCATTGTTTGAATTTGACATCCAAAGAAAATTCTCATCACTTTTAAAGCGGTTGAAGCCCTTAGGAATCACCATTGAAAAACCGAATTTCTTTTTCACACTATCCATTGCCGCTCCCTCAGGGTAGTGGCGTTGATATGCGGTGGCACGCTTACGCTCCGCTTTTATGAAATATTTGAGAATGTCATCGGCATACTTGCTTATGGCGTTTGCAACACTCTCTTCATCAGGCCCTTGTATTGTCATAATACTTTGTGGCTGAGCCCATTTGTTGTTGGCGTCTGAAAGTTTCACGTGGCTGTAGGCGTCACCAACCTTAACAATTATAATGTTACGTGCCGGTTTCAGCAAGTCTGTGAAACCTCTGTGTGATGTTTTTGATATGTTAAAGTATGGTTCTGACTGTGGCATACAGGGCATATCCTGATTAAGTATTGAAAACAGAGAGTCTCCCACAGCACTCTTTGCTATGGAGTCATCAATAACCACCAGCACCTCATTTGCCGTTCCTGAGACGTTAGGCTTGGTGCTCATTTTTCCGCACGATACCAATCCCAGCAGTGCAAAAAAAGTTAAGAGTATTTGATATTTTTTCATATTTAATATTTTTAGAACGAAAGTTTTTGATAAGAGTTTGTATATAACTTTCAATTTTCAATTTTCAATTTTCAATTAGTAAAATCAAAGCCTTGCTTTGATTTTACTAAGCATTCCGCACGCCGCCTCAATATCTTGCCCTCTGGAACGCCGTATGGTTGCTGTAATGTGCTCTTTTTCAAGTCTTTTTACAAACTCCTGCATTGTTTTTCCGTCTGCCGGCGTTAGTGAGACGTCGGGGATTTTGTGGTATGGGATAATGTTCACACGGCACTCAATTCCCTTGATTAGTTTTGCCAGATGGTCTGCGTCTGTCATTGAGTCATTCACTCCCTTGAACATTGTATATTCAAATGATATGCGACGCTGACCGCTCCAGTCATACTGCTTTACAAGTGACAATACGTCAAGAATAGGGTAGGCTTTCTCTGCTGGCATATATCTCGCCCTCACCTCCGGATATGGTATGTGCAAACTTATTGCAAGATTGCACGTGCAACTCTCAAGGAACTTTTTTAGTCCGGGTATGATACCAACCGTTGAGAGCGTTATGCGTTTAGGGCTCCAGCCCAATCCGTATGTTGAGGTTATCACCTCTATTGATTTAAGAACCTCATCAGTATTGTTAAGTGGCTCACCCATACCCATATAGACTATGTTTGTCAGGTTCTCAAACCCCTCAATGCTGAGTATTTGGTTTAATATCTTCCCCGATGTCAGGTTACCTTTGTATCCCTGCTTGCCTGTAGCGCAGAACTCACAGTTCATCTGGCAGCCTATCTGTGATGATATGCAGAGTGTGGCACGTTCACCATCGGGGATATAGACACTCTCAACATATTTTTCATCACCTACAGGAAAGAGGTACTTTACAGTGCCGTCAGAACTACGATGTATCTCTGAAGGCGCCTCTCTGCCTACAGTGTAGGCGTTATTAAGTAACTCTCTGCCTTTTTTTGAGATGTTTGTCATCTCATCAATGGTGGAGACTCTCTTTTGGTAGAGCCACCCAGCCACTTGTGAGGCGGTGAATTTAGGAAGCCCCAAATCAAGAACCACACTTTGCAATTGCGCAAGTGTCAGGCCTAATAGTTCCTGTTTTTGTCCGTAGTCCATCTGCCACTCAAAAGATGAGTGCAAATATACCTAATTTATATGACATTTTGGCAGATTCTTGCTATATATTTGCCAATAATATCAAATTCAATGTTTACAATGGTGCCTACCTTTATGTTGTGGAAGTTTGTGTTATCAAAGGTGTAGGGTATTATTGAAACCTGAAATGTATCTTCAGTAGGGTTGCAGACAGTTAGGCTTGTGCCGTTTACTGTGACTGAGCCCTTATCAACAGTAATGTATCCGCGTTTACGCATATCAGCGTCAGCCTTGTACTTGAATGAGAAGTACCAACTTCCCTCATTCTCCTGAACCTCAGTGCATACGGCGGTCTGGTCCACGTGACCTTGCACAATGTGTCCGTCAAGACGTCCGTTCATAATCATACTGCGTTCAACATTAACCTCTGTACCCACCTTCCACTCTCCCAAATTTGAGCGGTCAAGCGTCTCTTTCATTGCCGTAACCGTGTACTCATTGCCATTGAGTCTGACAACGGTAAGACATACGCCGTCGTGTGCCACACTTTGGTCTATTTTCAACTCTGTTGCAAACGGGCAGGTAAGTGTGAAGTGCACGTTACCTTCCTCTTTTTCAATTTTCACCACTTTTGCCGTGGTCTCTACAATTCCGCAAAACATAATTCAATTAGTTTATAGCATTATTTATGCTTTTTTTATTTTAGTGAAAAATTATTTTGTAAAGGTAATGAAAATTATAAGCATAATAAAAAAATCTTTTCTTCGTTTGCACAAAATCCACATAAAATGCTTATCTTCACAGCAGAAATCAGCTGGGCGCGCCAGTAAAGGTTGGAGACGCAGAATACAAGTATGACGCATCAGGCAACCCAGTGTCAATGCGTGGCGGAGATTCAGACCGCACGCTTGAGTATGATGCGGAGAACCGCCTGAGAGTAATAGAGGACACACATAACGGCACTATGAGCCTGTACACATACAATTCTACGATATGGGAACGAATGGAGTCAAATTCAGTAATGTGAGTGGAGTAGTTTTAGATGTTATTGCTGTCACTGGCTTTTATGGTTTGTGTGTGTCATTTACACTTGATGTCTTATACTGAAAAAGTTGACAGCAGTTGCGGATTTGTATGTGTTTTGTCTTTTGGTACAAAATCCACGGAAAATGCTTACCTTTACGGCTGCTACTACGCAGGCACGCAGCGTATGGCGTCAAGAGTGGAGTTCATGCCGCAGGGAATGGGTGATGAGCCACAACAACCAGAGCAGGCTGAGCAACCCGACTCACAGGAACAGGCATCTGAAATGGCATCGGGGCAAACATCGGGGCAGACAGAATTGACAGACGGAAGCGGAAACGCCAGCGATGAAAACGCCAGCGGTGAAAAACAGCCCTCAAAGGAGGAAAAGGAGGCTATGAGAGAGTATCAGAAGTTGCTGCAGATGGAGGTAGCAAAGGTTGATGCATCGGGAGGTAGCGAGTCTGCCAGTGGCACAGAAGAGTCAGAGGCGGTTGAGCCAGACCTCTACTACTACCACACTGACCATTTGGGAAGCACATCCATAATAACAGACCGCAACGGCAATGTAGCCCAATACTTAGCCTACACCCCGTACGGAGAGACGTTTATAGAAGAAAGGGACGTCACACCGTACAAGTTTAATGGAAAGGAACCGGTGCTGATGTAACTATAAGCACCATTTCTACTAAGTCAAGTCATGTGGTCTCAGAAAAATTGAACAATGAATGATTTAATAATTAAACGCAGGTGGGTTCGTGATATCTGTTGGGCTATATGTCTTACAATAGGTGTGGTGTGGGCTATTATCTATCAGCCAGATGGGAAATGGTCTTTTGCTTATGGAGCAATGCTAATAACGGGTATTTTAGGTGGATATTATATCATAAAAGACAGGCATCAAACAATTATATTTGATACCACTGGTGTGACCACACCTGACGGTGATTTTTGTGATTGGCACAACATTAAACGGATAGAATACAAAAAGTCTTGGCCATCTCTCAAATTGCATATTTATACGAAAAAATCGTCATTTGTTATTGAAACATTACAATATTCCTTCAAATTCAAAATGTTAAAGGAGTATATGCTCATTAATCATCCAGATATTCCATGTGACAGTTATGTTATTGAATTACCAGGGAACGGTGGATGGGAGACAAAAAACAAGCGTCAATTCAAATTTGATTCTACGAAAGACCATCATTTGAGCGGAAAGAAACATCAGAACGCTGACAGTCAGCCTCATAAACAATAATAAATTATGTTAAAAATGGCAGTTTGGCGTAGATCCCCTTGCAGAGAAATATTCTGAGGTGAATCTGTATGTGTATTCTTGCACTCGGCAAAAACCAAAAACAGAACGCTTTTTGTAACTTTTTTCGCTTCGCTCAAAGAAGTTAACTGTCGCTCGGAAGATGCAAAAGCCTGAAGGCTTATGAAACCTGTGCCTCAGCCTCAATGAGAGCACGCTCTCCTTTAGGCTAAGCCACAGTCTTCATAAAAACTTCGTTTTTTTTTGCATCTTCACTCGCTTTTTGTAACTTCGCACAATAAACCAAAAGAGTTATGGAGGCAACGCTTAAGAACTACCCGTTAGGGATATATACTTTCAAGGATATAGTTGAAGGTGGTTATTTTTATGTGGATAAGACCGGCTATGTGCATAACATTGCCAACAAATACAGGTATGTGTTCCTGAGCCGTCCACGCAGGTTTGGCAAATCATTGCTTGTAGATACATTGCAGTGCTATTTTGAGGGCAGGAAGGAGTTGTTCGCTGGCTTGAAGGCTGATGAACTTGAGAAGGATTGGGCTAAGTATCCTGTGCTTAGGTTTGATATGAGTTCTATAAAGTCAATGAACCCACAGGAGGTAAAAAGCAGCCTCAGCCTAATGCTCAGTGAGTATGAGAAGGTGTATGGTAAGAATGAAATGGAGGTCACTTTAGGCAACAGACTTGAAGGTGTTATAAAGCGTGCCTACACAGCAACAGGTCAAAAGGTGGTGCTTCTTATAGACGAATATGACTCCGCACTGCTTAAAGTTATGCACAACAAGCCTGTGTTTGAGGAATTAAGGGATATGCTCCGCAATTTCTACGGACCCATAAAAATCTGTGACGCAATGTTGCGTTTCGGTTTCATAACGGGCATAACCAAGTTTTCACAACTAAGCATATTTTCTGAGATAAACAACCTCACCAACATAAGTATGCTGCCTGATTATGACGGTCTGTGCGGCATAACAAAAGATGAGTTGATGAAGCAGTGCAAGCCTGATATTCAGACACTTGCAGATAAGCAGAAAACCAGTTTTGAGGATGCGGTTGCAAAACTTACAGAGAACTATGACGGCTACCATTTTTCAAAAGGCGATGACGGAGTAATGACAGATGTGTTCAACCCATTCAGTCTTATAAACGCCTTCAGTGCAAGGGATATAGGTCAGTA
>JAZLIE010000107.1:0-3360 GCA_045617165.1 Candidatus Enterocola sp.
GCGGACATAGAGCGCCGCTACCTGAGAGCCGGTGAGGTGTATGAGAAGGAGCCGATGGACATCTATATGAGCATAGACCAAAAGGACATAGACAATAACGCATACCTCTCATTCATAGTTGAGTGTAACAGCCAGATACTCTGGGAGCGCATCAAATGGCGTCCGGTGGTCACTGTGGTCGGAGAGCCGGAGCCGTTTATGTACGTCGCTCCAAAATACACAATGTACAACAGACACCTAAAGGTTGCGCCATCTGTCAAGACGGGCGTGAACGGGTTGGCAGACGTATCCGCTGACTTTAAAGGAAGACTACTAAGGGAGTCTGACTCTGATGACTTTAAGGTGAACTTCAGCGTCAAGGCTGAGAATGGCACCGCTCTCTACTCAGGTCCGTACGTTGACGGTATGAGCATACAGGTTGATTTGACTGATGTGAGAAAAGTTTACGGCTCATTTTATGTGAATCAGGAGTTGGAGAGCGTGGAGAATGCGACATTCACCATAAACGGAAAAACCAGTGATGCGTCAGTCTACTGCGCCTACGATGATGAGAGTACGGGTCACCTGTACAGCGGCTGGGGTCAGTTCGCCTACAACGGAGAGGGTGAGAGAGCTGACAAACCGATAAATGAGGATGAGCTTAAATTAGACCTGAGCACATATACCGATGTGATAAACTCACTGGGCAGGAACAAAAAGCCTGAGGATATTGACCCCACAACTATAAAATCTGACCAATTGAAAGATATTCCGTCCGTCAATGAGCAGACATTCTACATAATGGCGTTCAACCCCAAGAATGAAAGGTATGAGAGTGTCGCAAAGGACTCATACGTCTCGGCAACCGCCATAAGCTCCTCCAGAATAGGGGCTCAGTCAATAAATGTTGTTTTACCTGATTACCCGCAATCATTTGATCCGGCTCACCCTGAGAATGAGGCCACGGCGTGCCCCATTCAAAAAATAAGCGGCGAAGGCAACAGTTTCACCGGGTCAGTAAGTGCCATATACAGCAGAGGTGACGGCTGGGGCAAGACAGACTCCTACTCAAACGTATCTCTTACAGATATCAACGGAGACGGATACCCTGACTGGATAAACGGAGATAAAAGAGGCATCTCCATACAATACACCAAGTCAGACGGCCGCCTGACAGAAAAAGTCGGTTATTTCAGTATGACACCGTCACATAACGAATCAAAATCAAAGAACAAGACAGACGGTGTCTCAATCTCAAGCACACTGCCTGATATGATAGCGGCAATAGGCAAGAAGTCAAACTGGTCAATGAACAACCAGCAAAAATCATCAGATGAGAGCAACAACTCATCAGCGTCAATTAGTGTGAGCGGTTCTTTTGATAGCAGTTCATCAGTATCACAAGGTGAGTTGACGGACTTGAACGGAGACGGACTCCCGGACTACATAAAACCTGACGGGGAGATTCAGTACAACATAGGCGGGGTCTCATTTGAGAAAAGCGATGATTTTGAAGCCAAACTCAAACAAATAAAGAGAGAAGTTTATAGGGAACAGACTCAAGCGGACGGTTCCGGACTCGGCGTTAGCGTGTCAATCTGCGGCAAGGCCTCAGTCGGTGGCGGTGTGAGCAACACCAGCAGCAAGTCAACCATTACGTGTCTGTGGCGTGACATCAACGGAGACGGCTTGCCTGATTATGTGACAGAAGGAGACGGTGGTATAAGCGTCGCATTCAACAAAGGTAGTGGATATTGCGCGGAACCAAATACTGTACGTAATATAAAACCTGGTATCTCCTCATCATCCGGAATGTCCGTAAGCTGTAATGTCTCAGCCCCGATACCGGTACCATTTGTACAACTTGTACCAGGTGTCTCATATTCAGACTCAAAAGGAACCAGTTGCACACAAAAGACCATTATGGACGTTAACGGAGACGGATACCCTGATATAGTTGAGTCTAATACATACAATGAAATGAGCGTCCGCCTCTCCAACATACGCAGGACAAACAAACTTAAAAGCGTGACCAATCCGCTCGGCGGTAAGATAGAACTTGACTATACGGTGGCAAAACACTCATACCGCAATCCAAACGCCCGCTGGGTTATGTCAAAGGTGGAGGTCAGCGGTGGCAGCCCTGAACTTGGAGCGACATCAACAAAGGACACTATAACCTACATTGGCGGTTGTTACAACCGTTGCGAACGTACGTTCCTCGGCTTTGACACGGTGCGTGTCAGCCAGTTGGACACAGAGCACGGAGACTCAGTCTGCCGCACAATATCCACGGCGTATCTCACAAACTCATTCTACAGCAAGCACTTGCCCTCAGAGGTCAGGACAGAGGACAGGTCAGGCAACGTGCTTTCATCAGTCAGGTATGAGTATGAACTAAGGGGAGACTCCGCATACGGCGGTGCGGGAGTGTTCCCTGCGCTTGTGAAGGAGACCACCACCCAGTACGGAGAGGATGCTGAACTTAGCAAGGTGCGCACGTTTGACTACGACACCCTGTGCAACATTACAAAATACTCTGTTGACGGTGATTTGAACGCCGAGATGGAGTACCACGAGTCAGATGTTGTAAGAAATGCGGTAAAGAGCCTTAAGGTTGGCGATTTGCGTGAGCGCCGCTCAGAGATGGACGAGAAAGGTGACATAACAAAACTGATTGTGAGCACAGGCTCAGATGACGCAGTGTATGACATGGAGTATGACGGATACGGCAACCTTACAAAGATAACCCGCCCTGCAAATGAGAAGGGAGAGAGGGCTTGGACCAAGGTGAGGTATGACGATGCGCTGCACACCCTGCCCGTTGAGGTGAGCGACTCCTACGGGCTTAAGTCAACCACAGAGTATGATGAACTATTTATGCTCCCTGTAAAGACCACCGACGCCAACGGAGCCGTTGTAAAGTACACGTATGACAATATGGGACGTGTGACAAGCGTCATCGCACCCCAAGAGGTTGAGAAAAAGAGCGGAGATTCTACTCTGAGTTTCACGTATGACCTTGAGAACCTCACCGCCACAACAACCCACCATACACCAGAGGGTAAGTTTGAAGTTATAACGGCTATAGACCCTCTGAGCAGGACTTTTTATGCGGAGCGTCCGTCAGCCATATACGCATCAGGCAATACTGAGGTCAAGCGTGTCCGCACAGGCAAATGTAAGTATGACGCCCTTGGACGTAAGGTTAAGGAATACAAGGCATATCTTGAGGATGATGACCCCGTTGTCCTGCGCTCCACTGAGTACGACGCTCTTGACCGCCCCGTAAAGACCACGCTGTCAAACGGAGCCGTTACAGAGACAAGCTATGTGGTTGAGAGCAACGACATAGCGGGCGGAACGGTGCTTAACGCAACC
>JAZLIE010000108.1:0-1675 GCA_045617165.1 Candidatus Enterocola sp.
CCATCCGGAATACTGTCACCATATTGGTCTTTTGAACACTGAAATGAAGCGTTTAAGTTAAGTGACTGCGTCTGTGATTCCGTATTTTTAACATTCCACATTGCAGACAGCATTGCATTATGGGAAAGTTGGGAATATTCCAA
This sequence comes from Candidatus Enterocola sp., assembly GCA_045617165.1. Classification (GTDB taxonomy): domain Bacteria; phylum Bacteroidota; class Bacteroidia; order Bacteroidales; family Paludibacteraceae; genus Enterocola. The sequence goes on from JAZLIE010000108.1 coordinate 144, forward strand.
TGTGTCAAGATTCTCAGTTATGTCATATTGGTTTATATAGTCAAACTGGGAACGTACATTTTTGTGCATCTGAAAATTGGAGTAAGACGCTGTGTAACTCATCTTGTCATTGGGCGTGTATGACCAGTTGAACGCACCCACAAACCGCAAACCTGTTGTGACCTTTGTCTTCTTGACATTGTCTCGTTCAATACCTGCATTGACAGAGAGATTCATTTTATCATTTAAGAATGTTGAGACCACATTCAACGTGTAATTCTGAAAATCACTATTGAAATAATATGCACCAAGCGATGCGTAATTAGGGTCAATATGTTCAAACGCAAAACCAATGGATGTCTTCTTTATCTGATATGACACTCCGCACTTGCCAGCCTGGTAAAACGCCACGGTAGCCCCATTGGGCACTCGCATATCACGCTCTAAGAAACTGAAGGCATATTCTCCATAAATACGCAAAGCGGAAAACAAATTAAAACCAAACTCAATATTTGCCGCAACATTCTGCTGTGGCGTGATACCAAGGCTATCAGGTTTCCATTTCAAAGAGTTCTCATAATCCCTTGCAAGAAAAACACTGCCTCCAACATAAAACACCTTATGGTCATATCTTAACTTTGCAGCCGCACCCAACCGTTTGTAACACGCAACAACAGTAGTCTGTGTATTTGTAGAATCATACTCTACAGCCTTCATGAGTCTTCCAAACATTATTGACGCAGTCCAGTGTTCCGGGGTAAGGTCAACTCCGGCTCCTGTAAACTGATGACCGCCAAGTGTATATGGAGAATAACTCATCGACACATCTCCTATATGGGCGGCAATCCACTTGTATGAGGGATGCAGGCTGAATCTGTTTGGCATATTCGGATACGCATAGGTCAGACCTGAGTTGGTGAAATTGAACCCAAACGGCAAGTCTATTAGTCTGAACAACTTGAAATTGACATTTCCCTGTATCATAAATGTCCACGGCAGATGCCCGTACATCTGACTTGCGGAATAGTATGTCCCCGATGCTGACACTCCACCGCTGACCTTGAACATCTCCTCCTTTGAGAAGTTGCGCTTCATATCCTCAATACGCAATGTCTGTGCTGACAACGGCAAGATTGTCATTGTCAAAAGAGCCAACAATATTTTACACGGCTTTAATGACACTTACACTATCTGATTATCAACTTAAATGTCTGCCTTATGTTATTCTCAGGTATTGTGAGAATCAGACTATAGACTCCGGCATTCAAAGACAGACTCATTTGCTCATAGTATTTGGAACTATTCCTAAACCTGATAGCGGACGCCACTCTCTTCCCTTTCACCATATCAAAAATCTGTATGTCCGCATCTGCCTTCTTACTCAATTCCAATGATATGGTTATGTTTCCGTCCGACGGATTGGGTGACACTGCGAATCTCTTGATTGAGAGCCTGCTTGCATCATAGTCTCCGTCCAGTTTCTGTTCATCCACCACCTCTATACTCTTGTACACTGTGGATACACACTCGTCATTGTAACTGCTCATTCCAAG
>JAZLIE010000109.1:0-1070 GCA_045617165.1 Candidatus Enterocola sp.
TGTAAAGACTTTTACATCAAGTGGCACATCGGGTAGCAAGTCTCAGATAAATTGGGATAAAACCTCAATGGAGAGACAAGCCTTTATGCGTACATCCATAGTTGAGAGTTACGGACTTGCTGACTATAATCAACTTGTAAATAATCTGGTGTTCTCATACGCCCCGGAGGTTTCCGGTACAAGGGGTGCGGCTCATGCACATAATGCCTACGCACAATTTGCAAAAGAGAATGAGACTTTCTTTGCCATTCATGCCGACAAATACGGCAATCCGGACTTCTCTGTAGATGAGGGGATTGCAAAACTTGAGAAATTCGCCGCATCGGGTCTGCCGTTAAGAATAACAGGATTCCCTGCTTTTGGATATATGACACTGACTGAACTTGACAAAAGAGGTGTCCGCCTTACATTCCCCAAAGAGAGCGTGCTTTTCTCCGGTGGAGGTTGGAAAAACTATACAGGCAAGACCATTTCTCAAGAGGAGTACGCCGCCCTTGTGAATCGTGTGCTTGGACTTACACCTGACCGTATCAGAGATGTATATGGAATGGTGGAACACGGCGTGCCCTATATGACCTGTGAGCACGGACATTTCCATATACCTGTATATTCAAGAGTGTGTGCCGTTGACCCGAGAACTATGGAGGTTCTGCCTGACGGAGAGGTTGGACTACTGAAACTAATCACTCCCTATTTACGTTCAACACCTGCCCTGTCATTGCTTTCAACTGACCTTGGATGCGTAATGAGTGACTGTCCTTGCGGCAGAGAGGGCAAATATATAGTGCTTAAAGGCAGAGGTGGAGTTAAGAAATATGCAGGTTGCGGTATAAGCGCCGCCCAACTATTAAACAGAAGCTGATATGAAGTGGTATTTGTTTGGTGAGGTGCGTGACAGTGAACGCATCACCGTAGAAGATATAAAACTTGTAATGAGTATGGCAAAGGAGCGTGTCAGTGAGATACGCCGTGTGCCTATAGCCTATATACTTGATATACTAAGCAGGGCGGGAGAAGCGCTTGAGGATTTTGAGTCAGAGAGGGTTAAAAGCATTATAAAGATTATGCAC
>JAZLIE010000110.1:0-6826 GCA_045617165.1 Candidatus Enterocola sp.
AATGAGTCTCAATTTGTCCGTTCTCAAACAAAAAGAGCCCCATTATAAGAATAACAAGCATCATACCCGCCCAAAACAGCAAGTTTTCCTTAAAATATAATTTCAAAGTCTCCTTCATACTTGCACAAAGATACACAAAAGCGAGAGCAGATGCAAAAATATCTTCTTTGAGCGAAGCGTAAAAAAAGATACGCAAAAGAATTCTGTGCCACATCTCCTTGAGGTTGCGGTGACGAAGGAGAGTTTGTTATAGTGTAATTAGAGATATTCTAACCGAATAGAACAGCAACGCCCACACAATGAATCTGGCGGCTTTACCTATGAACATATATAAGGTAGAGAGCCAGAACGGGGCTTTGTAAAAGCCTAAGGCTACGGCAATTACATCACCAATAATGGGGACCCAGCAAAGCAGTGCGGCGTATGGTCCCCATTTATCTATCTTATCCTTCTGTTTCTGAAGTGTATCTTCCTTGACTCCAAGTTTCTCAATCCACTCCCACTTACCTATCCAGCCAAGCCCGTAGCAGGTAAGTCCGCCTAAGAAGTTCCCGGCGGTGGCTACCACGATAGATATATATGGGTCAAAATCAAGGGCGAGAAGAGCCACAAGCAAGGCATCAGCGCTGAAAGGAAGAACCGTAGCAGCCGCAAAAGAACCAATGAAGAGTCCTAAATAACCTAAATCAATCAGCCAATCCATCAGTTCAGCCTGTTTACTGAATAAGACAACCCTGCTCCCACCTCAAGTATCAGATATGCGGCATTTGAGGCATCATCTTTCAGAGCGTCAAGTGTCAGATAACGCACATTGCCGTAAACCATATCATCAAAATGGTGGTTGTGACCTGTAAGTACTAATGACACATTGTATTTTGAGAACATTGAAGTAAGCGTTGTTGTCTCCTCCAATGCGTAGCAAGAGGTGGTACCCTGTGACATATCAACCTCAAAAAAGTGTGTGTGCGTGCATACTATTATATGGCGATACCCCATCCGGCTACGTTCATCAAGCAATTGCCTCAGCCATTCAGTCTGTTCCGTACCGAGTGTGCCGCTTCCACTGTCAATGAATATATAAAAATCCAACTTCTTCCCCGATGTCTTAGAGAGAGTCTCCACATAAAACGTGGAGGTATGGCGGTATTTGAGGAACTCCACCCACTGATTAAAGAACAAATCGTGGTTTCCGGCAACAGTGAAAATAGTGTCAGAACCCTTTACATAGCCCTCAGGTTCAAGCGCCAAATCCTGTTCAAAGAGAGAATGAACATTACGTATGTTTATCATATCGCCCAGATGAATGGCAAACGGGCATTCTCTGTCCGCTTTGTAAGCAAGGACAAAGCGTTTTAGATTAGCGTCCTTACCCTCCTCTATATGAGAATCAGTCGCTACATAAATTTTATACTCATCATCAACTCTGAGCGTTGCATAGCCGTGAGCGGCGTTCCACTCCATTGAGGCGGTAAAACGCTCATTTGCGTGAGGGCTTGTACCGTTAAATATTCCGGGAATGTCATTCCTTTCACACCCCGTCAAAATAATGGCAGCCATCACTCCAAACAATATCCTAGTAACAGTCAACTTTTCTTTTTTCACTTTAAAATAAATCCCACTCCCAAACGTGCCGATATGCCGTAAAAACTGCCAGTTTCGTGGCATATTCCTGTAGGCTTGCACTCCACTCTTGCAGAAAGACGCAGGAGACCTAACAAATCATATCTTCCGCCTAGCATTACAAGAGGCTGTTGCCAACGCTCTATCTGAAAATCATCAATATTTGTGACACAGGCTGAAATATTCCATTTACACTGCTGAGGACGGCAGAAAACTTCAATTCTATATAAGATATTAGTAAGTTCCTTCACCTTTCCGTCTCCACTGAACGGCACGAGCCAACGCCCGCTCCACCCAGCCATAATACTAAGATAATCAAAGCGATAACCAAATCCAGCGGCAACCGCCACCTCGTGAGTGCGGTCTCTTGCTATAATTCTGTAATACGGCTCAGCCTCAAAGAAAAGTTCTCCTGTTTTTAGTGGGATACGAGGGCGTGCCACAATATTAATTGTATGCACATTTGCCGTTGAGAACTGCAACCTTGTTTCAAAATCAAAAACCTTGCCCAAAGGCAGAGTTGATTTCAAATCAAAGTTCACCATTGAGCCCCAACTCTTGTTATATGAGTATTCCGGAAGGAGTTCCACAATTACAGGAGCAGTGTAGAATCCCGCTGACAGCCCTGATGCAGAGGCGTAAACCGCAACAACCATACCACATACAAGCAATACTATTCTTCTCTTAAATCTCATTCCACCACAAATATACAAACTTTTTTCATCAATTTAGCCATATCTAATGAATTGAGATATCTCTATTAAGATCTCTCGCTAACGCTCGAGATGACGGAAGAAGATGCTCTCATTTCTCATTTATTTACTATCTTTGCACCGCAAACCCAATTAAATGAAGTTTGAACTTTTACATACAGACATTGCCTCCAACGCCCGTGCGGGAGTGCTGACCACTGACCACGGCATAATTGAGACACCTATATTTATGCCTGTAGGCACCGTAGGCAGTGTAAAGGCGGTTCATCAACGTGAACTTAGCGATGACATAAAGGCTCAGATTATTCTTGGGAACACATACCATCTATACCTGCGTCCCGGACTTGAGATACTCAACAAGGCTGGCGGACTGCATAAATTCATAGGTTGGGACCGCCCTATTCTTACTGATAGTGGCGGATTTCAGGTCTTCTCCCTCTCACAAACCCGAAAACTTAAAGAGGAGGGCGTTACATTCCGTTCTCACATTGATGGAAGCAAACATCTCTTTACGCCTGAGAATGTAGTTGACACACAGCGCATTATAGGTTCAGATATAATGATGGTTCTTGACGAGTGCTGTCCTGGCGACGCTGACTATGACTACGCTAGTAAATCATTGGACTTAACACTCCGATGGCTTGAACGCGGGGTAAAGCACTATAAAGAGACAGAGCCGCTCTACGGATACCACCAGAGCTACTTCCCCATTGTGCAAGGGTGCGTTTACCCTGACCTGCGCAGAGAGTCAGCGTTACGCTGTGCTGAGATGGATATGGACGGGAACGCAATCGGGGGACTTGCCGTAGGAGAACCTACTGAAAAGATGTATGAAATGGTGGAGGTTGTCAATGAGATACTACCAAAAGAGAAACCACGATACCTTATGGGTGTTGGCACTCCGGCAAACCTGCTTGAGGCTATAGAGCTTGGCGTTGATATGTTTGACTGCGTTATGCCCACACGCAACGGACGAAACGGAATGCTCTTCACAAAGAACGGCACCATTAACATACGTAATCAGAAATGGGCTGACTGTTTTGAGCCTATTGAGGCAGACGGAGCTTCATACGTTGACACAGCATATACCAAGGCTTATTTAAGGCATCTGACCATTACAGGTGAACTGCTGGGGCTTCAGATTGCCTCTGTACATAACCTTGCATTCTACCTATGGCTGGTAAAAGAGGCTCGTAAGCATATACTCACTGGCGACTTCAAACAGTGGAAAGAGTCCACCGTAAAACAAGTTTCACAGAAACTCTGACCACCAACCCTCTTTATTCTCCTATTTTTTTCGTACCTTTATACCCAAATTTGTTTTTGGGAAAGTGCGTCTTTACAAATTACTCATATTAATAGCCACTCTTATGCCGCTGAACATAGTGGCAAAAGAGATTTCCAACATTGAGGTCATTGAAGACTCAGCCTCCATAGCGGCAGAGCAAGACAGTATTAAGGAGGCACGCAAAAAGGCAAGACTTGAGAAAGAAGAGGCGTTCAAGAAACTGACACGGGGTGAGGCTATTCAAGTGTGGCACGTGCAGGAGCCATCTGCCATTGAGATACCAACAACCGCTGATACACTACACCTTAACTATCAGGCAGCCACCACACCTGTATATCAGAAATACATTGGTGCTGAGTGGCTCGGCAATATGGGACTGCCCGCACAATCAACCACATTCTCAGAGCGTCCGTCAAATGCGCTTACAGGTGATTATATATTCCAAAAGCCCTACAAAGCATATTATTTAGGTGTTAATGATGTCTATTTCTACAACACCCGTGTGCCTTACACAAACATATCATTCTACACAGGAGGTTACACTCAACACGGTGAGGACCGTTTGAACGGATTATTTACCGTAAATCCTAATCAAAGACTGAACTTAGGGCTATGTTTTGACTACATATATGGCAGAGGCTCATTCTATAATCAGTCATCGGACGGAATAAACGGAGCCATAAACCTAAGTTATCGTGGTGAGAAATACTCAGTCTATTTCATAGCCGGACTTAACAACTACCGTAACAGAGAAAACGGAGGCATTTCTAATGATAATGACCTTGCCAATATGGATGACAGTTACAACGTACCTGTTAAATTCGGGAACACAGAGGCTCAGTCAACTTTCCGCTCATACTATTTCTGGATGAACCATCAGTATCATATAGGCTATAACAAACAAGACCCCGATGACAGTGAGAAGTATGAATACATTCCTGTAATGACACTTGCCTACACTATGAAATATGAGGGAAGCCGCAAACGCTATTATGAGAGGAATATTCCTGCTAATTTTTATGCAAATAATTACTACTCAGATAAATGCACAAGAGACACAACCTCTATCAACTACCTGAGGAATGTACTTTCCGTAACCTTTAATGAGGGGTTCAAACCTTGGATGGTATTCTCTCTGCGCGCCTTTGCAGAGGTTGACTGGGAGGAGAATATGAAACTCATAGCAGACTCTACCTACTCATGGAACTCACAAGCCAAAGTAAGCGTTGGCGGAGAACTCTTCAAACGCAAAGGAAACACTACATTCGGAGTTTTGGGAGAGGTGTTGCTATTAGGCTCAGACAAACGCCTCGCCTTTAATGTAAACGGTGATTTCAATACTATAATCCCCCTAAAAACGTGTAGCCTTACAATCAACGCCGTAGGACACATTAAAAGTCTTAATCCAAGTTATTTTCAAGAACACTACTACTCCAACCACTTCATTTGGGAGAATAAATTCAATAACATCTGGGACGCACGTGGCTACGGAAAAATAGGCATTCCAAACAAATGGGTTGATTTTGAGGTAGGAGCGGGCTGGCAAGGCTTGAAAGAGTATATATTCTTTAATAAAGAGGCTGTGCCTGAGCAGAGTAAGAATTTCATACAGATTGTGAGCGGAGAGGCTAAAGTCAATCTTAAGTTATGGTGGTTCCATTGGGAGAACAAGGCTATAGTGCAATACACATCAAAACCAGAGGAACTTCCACTGCCGCTGCTATCTGTCTATTCTAATTTTTATGCCACATTCACAGTATTCAAAGTACTGAACATTCAACTTGGCGTTGACTGCCGATATAACACAGCATACTACGCCAATGCCTATATGCCAGCCACCGGGCAGTTCTACCTGCAAGACCAAGTTCTATGCGGCAACTACCCTGAAATGAACCTATACGCAAATTTCAAATTGAAGAAGTTCCGTTTCTTTGTAATGTGGTACAACTTCTCCAACCTTTTCTGCCCACCAAACTATTTCACCGTTCCTCACGAGCCACTCAACCCAAGTATGGTTAAGATAGGTCTCTCATGGAACTTCTTTGATTAACCGACACCGCTATTATGAGACAGAAACACATTATACTGGTATCACTAATATTCATTCTGCTTATTGCTCTTGCCTCCTGGATTGAGCATAAGCCAGTCTATATTCCAAAACACCGTGACTTTGATAAAATCTATAAATCAGGTGAGTTAAAAGTAATAGTTGAGGATAACAAGATGAGTTACTTCACTGTTCAGTGTGATTCCGTTGTGGAATGTGACACACTTGGCGGACTTCAAGTCAAAATGATTGAGGAGTTTGGCAAAGAGTACGGATTAAACATAACATTCTTTGAGGAGAGAGACCTTAGCAAAGCCATTGACAAACTATATAAAAATGATGTTGACGTACTTGTGTGGCACATTCCCGTATATGATGATATGAAGTCAAGGATTTCCTACACAATACCTGTCTTTACAAGCCGCCAGAAACTTATACAACGCAAGTATAACCCTAAAGGAAAAGATTCCACCCTCTTCATAACAAACCAACTTGACCTTGCGGAGAAGGAGGTGTTCATAGTACCCGGCTCCATCTTCAAGCAAAGGCTTGAGCATCTGCAACGTGAGATTGGAGACACCATATACCTGCGTGAGATACCTGGTTCAAATGATGACCTGCTCTTCCGTCTTGTCAATGACACTGTGATAGACTACTCCGTATGTGATGAGTTTGTGGCTCGCGTACTTCAAAAAGATTACCCCGATGTTGATATGTCAACAGCCGTAAGTTTCACACAGAACTACTCCTGGGGTGTAAGCCCTACATCGCCCGCCCTGCTTGACAGCCTCAACACGTGGCTTTCAATATATCTTGAAAGCAAGGAATACAATAAAATATATAGAAAATATACGGGAGTGAAGTAAAGGAGAAATAAGAAATAAGAAATAAGAAAGAAAAAATAAGAAAGAAGAAATTTTGGAGTAGCGAGAGAAGAGTGAGTTTACTCACTATTCCGGGTCACGAACTAGAATCACAAAACGAAGTTTTGTAATAAAGAATAAAGAATAGTTAAAAATTAGTACTGATGCGTTAATTTATCATACACATCGTTTAAGTGATTGAAATTTAATAATTTATAAGCGTTCTTTGATTTTTTGATTTGAAATGATTTTTAATTTTGCAGTCGTTTAAACGACTCAAGATTATGAATTCAGG
>JAZLIE010000111.1:0-3224 GCA_045617165.1 Candidatus Enterocola sp.
CATTAAACATTGCCTCATCACCTATGCTGAGGGTGCAACCTGGCAGTGATAAGAATTCATCGCGCGCTCTTGCCTTGAACCACGGATACCCGGCAAGCAGGTATGTACCCTCTTTCTGCTTTTTGGCGAACTGACGGGCGGCGTTCTTAAGGCAGTTGAACATATCTGTGCGGGCGTTGCGTTGTGAAAGTTCCTTGTCCCACATTATCTTTAGAGTTCGTGATGAAATCTCACTCAAACCCTCTGACACATAGATGCTCTCTCCTTTTTTTATTGACATTTCAAAGTAGCCTGGCACAAGCAGGTCTTCAAGGTAGTCATAACCGCGCTCCTGCTCTTTCTCATACTCAAGTCCTTTATACCAATATGGCTCATGGTGGTACTCGGGTGCTTTGGAAAATTGCAGGTAGAGGAACGGGAAGCCGTCATACATACAGTAGCGGGCTCCGTTCTTAACTTCAAAGTAGTTTGTCTTTGCCTTGGAGTTTTCTTTTGATAGTGCGTTGACGCTACGGAAGGCGAGGAATGGCTTAAAGCGTATGGTGGTGGCTGAATGGGCGTCAAGCAGTGTATATTTTATTATGGTGCGCGCCTCATTCTTAATCATCAGCCGCTCTTTTGAGATTATGACCCCGCCTACACGATATACGGTTTTGGAGATTACATTACAAGAGAACTCTCTTATGTATTTGTGTCCGTTAGGGCTATACTGACGACCTGCGTACTGGTGCACGCCTAAGTTGAACTCAGCACTATGCTGTATTATTGTCTCATCAAGTGATGAGAGCAGCACGTAGTTGTCTCCGTCAATCTCAGGCAATGGCACTACCAACTGTCCGTGGTATTTACGGGTGTTGCAATCTACAATTGTAGTGCTATTGTAAGCCCCTGACCTGTTGGTTCTCAGCATCTCTTTTGTGAGTGCCTTATCCAGATTGGCGAGAGTGCTTCGGTCAAAATTCAAATAATCCATTTAATATAATTAGCAATTAGTAATTAGTAATTAACGTGCAAGCCGAACGCCTTTATTAATTTTCAACTTTCAATTTTCAACTTTCAATTGGGTTTAGCACTTGCAAACTTACTAAATTTTTAAAACAAATTCAATAGAAAACGTTTAAAATTTAGCAATTATTATGCGGGGGTTTGAAAAAAGGTCTTTTTTTATTTGTGCGGTGAAGCCGTGTGCGGTGAAAATGGCGGCGGTAGGCTCACTGAGCCATTGGTTAATCTCTACTGCCACTATGCCTTGCGGGTTTAGTCTGCTGGCTGAGAACTGAGCTATGCGGCGGTAGAAGAGCAGCGGGTCACGCTCTGGTACAAAGAGTGCCGTATGCGGCTCATAATCAAGCACTCTCACGGGTATTGACGGTTTCTCTGATGGTCTTACGTATGGCGGGTTGCTGACTATGAGGTCAAATTTTTCAGAAGGGTTAAGAAGATGCTCTGTGGCAGAGGGGTTTAGGAAGTCACATTGCAGGAACTGTATGTTTGCGGTCTGATGTGTGCGGGCGTTCTCTTGTGCCACCTCAAGAGCCTCAGCGCTTATATCTATGGCGGTGATTTCTGCTTTTGGGAAGTTTTTTGCAAGTGTTACGGCTATGCAGCCGCTGCCTGTGCCTATGTCAAGTATTTTGAGTGTGGCATCTCTATGGGAGTGGAACTCTTCTATGGTGGAGACCAACTCCTGTGTCTCAAGTCGGGGAATGAGGGTGGCGGGGGTTACTTTGAACTTTAGTGAGCGGAACTCAGCAAAACCAAGTATATACTCTAACGGCTCTCCTGTGGCAAGACGCTCCGCTATGCCGTTGATTTTATCACGCTGCATCGGGGTAAGGTCATCGGGGGTCATAAAGTAGGTCTTGGAGATATCTACGCCGCATACCTCACATAGCACACGCCGCCACAGCACTCCGCACTCTTCTTTGGTGTAGTGGCTTGAAAGTTTGCTATTAAAACTGGAACGCGACAACATGCCAGGACGTATCATTATCAAAGCGTTGGACGTACCCTTTCTTAATCATATTAACCACCTGTTTTTGCATGGCTGATTTATTGATTCCTATGCGTCTTGACAATTCAGATACCGATATGGTTGGATAGAGTTGCATTGTTTGAAGAATAAGGCCTGCATTCTTGCTTCTGAATTCTATACGCTCCCCGTCATACCACCAACTTTCATCTCCTATAGATTTAAGGAACTCAATATCAGATGTGATTTCCTCATTAACCAATTGATTGAAATAGATGAAAAACTTGTGAATGCCATTCAAGGAAGCATGTGCTCCATCTGACGGATTTGGTCCTATATCAAGGTCTGATTGGTGCAAGGCATCAAGATAACGTTCTTTAAGTCTGCTACGGACAACTATCATAGGCCAATCGTGTCTTAAAAATATATAATTGACCATAAGACGTGCAATACGTCCGTTCCCGTCCTCAAACGGGTGGATTCTTATATATCTGTAATGAAATAAAGCAGCCAACTCAACAGGAGATAGTTCCCCTTTTTCTTCTTCAGCATTATACCAATCAACAAGGTCTGTCATTAATGCCGGGGTCTCCTCTGGTGAAGCGTACTCAAATCTGTCACCATAACGTGTGATAACGCTGTTAGGACGTGTTTTGTACATTCCTGCGTGAATTGTATAACTGGTTACTACTCCGTTAGGAAGTTTCTTATATACTTGATAATCTTCACGCAACAGCACTCTATGCAGATTTCTTATAAAATTCTGAGTCAGAGGCTGCTTCATAGATGCCTCTTCTTGCATCATTTTAACGGAAACCTCACTGGCTTTCATATCTAAAACATCCTTTAGCACGGCTTCTCCTGTCACCTTTCCAAAGAGAAGCAGTATTTCCGTCTGCCCATATGTCAGCGTGTTGCCTTCAATATGATTGCTGTTGTAGTTGTACTCAACCGTGAATTTTCTATTGAGTTTAAACTTCTGTTCCTGCGTTAACGGCATCAGAGATTTCCATTTCTCATAAACGGCTTCCGTATTATTCATAGTTGTATGTGTATATCTTTTTATGGTGGTCGTCGACCACCAATTATGGTGAACGATTTGTTATGCTACATTAGTACTGATGCGTTAATTTATCATACACATCGTTTAAGTGATTGAAATTTAATAATTTATAAGCGTTCTTTGATTTTTTGATTTGAAATGATTTTTAATTTTGCAGTCGTTTAAACGACTCAAGATTATGAATTCAGG
>JAZLIE010000112.1:0-30792 GCA_045617165.1 Candidatus Enterocola sp.
GGTTTTATCCCTTCTTTTTCCACCTACAAACTGACGTCCGCAATCCTTGCATTTATACAATTGTTTGTGCCCTTTGAAGCCATTCCTGACCACATTGCTGGACCCACAAAAAAAGCATTTTTTTTTACCATATTAATAATAATGTGTCCAAAGTTACTGCTATTCAGTATTTTACAAGGATTTTATCCTACTTTTTGATAATTAACCCAAAATATCACAAAAAAAATCCCTGAGACCTAAGTCCCAGGGATTTTATCTTTCCGCCGACCCACTTATTTATTATTTTTGGTGAGCAGGTTTCTAATTTCCTCTGCTCTCATAAATTCTAATTTTAAAGAGCTTATTTTCAGTCTTTCCGCCGAAGGAGTTTAGTAGGTCCTAAATGACTGAGGCGAAAGCGGAAAAGAAGCCTTTATAAATTAGAATTTGCACGTTGTATTGCTGAATAATTAATCTTCAAGGCATACGCCCTACGCAGCGCCTGCTTTATATCAGTAACAATACCCATCTTACACTCCTTATCAATTTTAAGGGATACAGTAAGAAGGTCTTGGTCTGACTCCGGCATAGCGGAACGCTCAGCAACTATATAGTTCTCAATCTGAGAAACCTCAGCAAAAGCATCATCAAGCTGGATACGAGGCTCGGAACCATATTGAGCACGATATCTTGGCAATGGCTGACCTACATATATGAAGCGAACCAATGTCTTCTTTTCAAGAGAAACAAGCTCAGTTGCCTCAGGAGCCTTAATACCTACCTTATAGTCAACCTCCTTCATTGATGTTGAAATCATAAAGAAGAATAGCAACATAAAGATGATATCCGGCAATGAAGCGGTACTGATTGCAGGTATCTCCTTTGATTTGGAATCTCTGAATCTACTCATTACTTCTTTCCTCCATAGTTTTTAGGCTCAGCCTCAGAAATCTTCTGTGGAAGAATCTTCTGGATAGCCTTTTGTTGGTCCTCATTAAGCTCATCATAATTCATAGCCCACTTCTGTTGGGACAAATCATTACGTAGCTCATTATATGCGGCAACAAGTTCATTTTGTACCTCTATATACTTTGAATATGATGTTCCACGGTCATTCTGGAGTGATATTACGTGGTCCTTTGTAACCATAACGGTACCAAAGTACTCAACGTCAACGGCCTGCTTCTCCGGAAGATTCGGGTCATCATTAGCGTTAAGAATAAACTCTTTTGCCTTATCCTTAAGGTTACGAACGTCCATATACTCATTCTGAACCAGCAACTGGTTTTCAGAGTTAATGAGCACTACAAAGACGTTACGCTCCTTAACCTTCAGGTCCTCTGTCTTTTGGTCAGCAGGCACAGGTGGCGGCAGACGGCGGGACAAACCCTTGTTTACTGCCATCGTGGTGGTCATCAGGAAGAAAACCAGAAGCAGGAAAGCAATATCAGCGGTAGAGCTTGAGTTTATTTCAGGAACTTTTCTCTTACTCATAATACTGACTGTTTATTTAAGCTTTTTAGCAAAGTTTCCAAAAATCATTAACAGGAATGCCACTACAAGAAGTGTATAGATTGTAAACAACTCCATATCTACCATCTTAAGTGTTCCTACAGATATCTCCTCCTCAAGTCCAAGCACATTAACAGCGGCACCGCTTGAGCAGAAATATGAAACAACCATAATAAGGAAAAGCACGCCTACGCCTGCTATTGACTTGGCGGCACTCTTCTTATCCTTCTTGAAATCCAAGGCTATATTGGTGCAAGCAGCCACAATCACAAGTAGCGTAGCGATACCTATGAACACGTACATAAGCATCATCAGCGCGTTTGTGAATACAGGCTCTATATATTCAGCGTTATCATCAACATTGCCACCTAAAAAGAACAGAGCGGCAACTATGATGGTGACACCGAAGAGCACCCACATAGCTATTTTTGAAATTTTATTCTCCATAATTAAACCTCCTGTTTTAATTATTTCTTGATGAATTTAGCCATAAGGATATCAAGCATAGAGATTGATGAATCCTCAAGGTCACCTACCAACGCCTCAATGCGGGCAAGAATGTAGTTGTAGAAAATTTGAAGGATAATAGCCACTATAAGACCGGCAACTGTTGTGATAAGAGCAACCTTAATACCACCGGCAACAATTGTAGCTGAAATATCACCTGCCTGTTGGATGCGGTCAAATGCCTCAATCATACCTATTACAGTACCCATAAATCCTAACATAGGAGCAAGACCGATGAACAGACCTACCCAAGAAAGGTTTCTTTCAAGAAGGCTTGCCTGTACGCTACCGTATGCTACGATAGATTTCTCTGCAATGTCAACACCGTCCTCAATACGCATAAGTCCCTGATAGAATACCGCTGCTACAGGACCACGTGTGTTGCGACAAATCTCCTTAGCGGCATCAACGCCCTGCTCATTAAGAGCCTTCTCAACATCAGCAAGAAGTTTCTTTGAATCAGCTGTAGCAAGACTTAGATAAATAATACGCTCAATGGCAATTGCAAGACCAAGAATCAAGCAGAGTGCTACAGAGCTCATAAAACCTGCGCCACCCTCAATGAACTTTGTCTTAAGAGCCTGGTGAAGACCAGCCTCAACCTCTTCAGCCACAGGAGCCTCCTCAACGGCAGCAACCTCAGCAACTTGCTCTGTTTGCACGGCAGCCTCATCCTGAGCTGGAGCATCTTGAGCGAACACACTCATTACACTTACACTAGCGATAAACGCTAATACGGCAATAAACTTTTTCATACTTTTGTTTTTAAAATTAATATTAGATTGTTTGTAAATTACTCATTATCAACGCGGAGAGAGCGGGATTCGAACCCGCGATACGCTTTTGACGTATACACGCTTTCCAGGCGTGCCTCTTCAACCACTCGAGCATCTCTCCATTACTGAGGCACGGAACAAACCCTACAGACCACAGTTAATCGGGTGCAAGTTACAAATTTTAGTGCAATAGGCAAAGAAAAAACGCTATTTTTTTCACCACGATGTTAAAAAAATAGTTTTTCGGTATTTTGTGAAGTAATCTCACACACATCATCTATGCTCAAGCCATAAAGAGTTGATAGGCGTTGAGCCACATAAGTGAGGTATGACGGCTCATTTCTCTTGCCACGCATAGGAGTCGGGGCAAGATACGGGCAATCTGTCTCTAAAAGGACTCTGTCAATAGGAATTTCAGGCAAACGCTCACTGAATTTGGCGTTTTTAAATGTGGATACGCCGCCTATTCCTATATAAAAATCGCCCAATTTGAAAATCATACGGGCTTGCTCTGGTGTTAAAGAGAAACAGTGCCACACTCCCCTGAGCCTGTTTTTATCAAACTCACTGAGTATGTCGTATGTTATTTGGAACGCCTCTCTGCTATGAACAGCCACAGGAAGCCCCATATCCACAGCAACGGCAACCTGATGACGGAAAGCCTCCTCCTGCTCCGCTTTGAATGTCTTGTCAAAGTAGAGATCCATTCCTATCTCTCCAATTGCAATGTAACTTCGTCTTGAGACCTCACGGTCAAAAGCCTCAAGTTGCTCACGGTAATCCTCTCTTATCTCCTCCGGATGAATTCCCATCATAGCATAACAAAAGTCTGGATATGCGTCAGCCACCGCCTGCACCCTGTCCTTATCCTTAATATTAACGCTGGCAAGCAGCACCTTCTCCACTCCGGCAAGACGCGCCCGCTGGATTACCTCAGGCAAATCCTCATCATATTGAGCGTCATCTAAATGTGCGTGGGTGTCTATTATTCTCATAATAGTTAAAAGTTGAAAGTTAAAAGTTGAAAGTTAAAAAAAACTCTCAATTTTCAATTAATAACCAGTTCTCGAAGGGAACTGATTATGTATGTTGGTTGGAACGGAAGCGGAGAGCCGTCATAGTTTGGTGCGAAATAGACTTGGTCTATGCCTGCGTTATGCGCACCCGCTATATCCGCCGTAAAATTATCTCCAACCACAAGACTCTCAGATTTGCGGGCATTTGAACTCTTGAGCATATAATCAAAGAACGCCCGGCAAGGCTTATGCTCCTTTACATCCTCACTCAGAAATATCTTGGTAAAGTAATCCTTAAGCCCTGAGTTCTCAATCTTAATGTGCTGCACGGCACTGAATCCGTTTGATATTATATAGAGCCTGCAACCTTTTCTCTTAAAGAACTCAAGGACATCCACCGCCCCGTCAACAAGCTTTGTCTGTCTGCCAAGCATTTGAAGATATGTTGTCTTAAGGGCGTCAATCTGCTCACGGGCGGCATCGGGGTCCGCACCCACCGCACGGAACGGATGTTCAAAGCGCTCCGTCTCAAGGAATTCCCGCCTTATCTTGCCCAGAGCATACGCCTCCCACAATTCAGCGTTCCTGTCCTTGTAGATGGAGTGGAAAGTCTCAAAATCCTTAAAAAAACGCTCAAAACCGTATGAAGAGAACAGCACACTCAGCGCCTTCTCTGAATTAGCGGAGAAGTCCCACAGCGTGCTGTCCCAATCAAAGAATATGTGTCTGTATTTATCAGTCAACCTTTATTATAAGATATCTTGATGTACTCCAGAAGTCAGTGGCGTTCTTAATGACAAGAACATACTCACGATTCTCATCTCTTTCAAGAGTGTATGATGTAGCAGGGTGCTTTGTAAGAACCTTGGCGCTTCTTGATTTTGTTTGAAGTGTTTGAAGCTCACGTATGTCAACTGTCTTGAAAAGGCTTGTACGGAAAGCTGAATCCATATTCTTTGCATCAATACCGTTCTCTTTGAGTGTCTTTTTATTGGCAAGCAGATAATATGCGGTATTCATCGCCTTGTCTTGCTCTTGAAGAGCCTTATCCTGGCGCTCCATCTCCTGAGCAAACAAAACAGCCTGTTCCTCAAGCATCTGATTCTCAAGCATAAGACTATCTATCTTAATATCTTTCTGACTAAGTTCAGCCCTCAAAGACTCTATCTCTGCGTTCTTCTCTGCAAGTTCAGTTGTGAGACGCTCAACATTCTTCCTAAGTTGTGTTGACTGAATGCTGCTGTTCTTAAGTTTCTTCTCAAGTTCCTCAATCTTAGCCTTGTTGTCAGCAAGAATAGAGTTAATCATATACATATTGTCGGCCATACGTTGCTTAATCTGCTCCGATGGCATATCATCACTATATGATGTGAGGCTCAGGTAATTCTCACTTTGACGGATAGCCTCAAAACCTGAATCCACATCTTGAATAATAGATAAATACTCGTCCATTTCAGCAACAGTACGCTCCTGTACGGCTTGAATTGAATCCTTTGAAAACTTCATCTGTTTGTAAGCGTCAGACATCTTAGCAATCTGATCACAAGAGGCCAGCATAATAACCAGCGCTGGCAAAATAAAAATAACTCGTTTCATATTAATTGATAATTGAAAATTGAAAGTTAAAATTAAAAATTGAAAGTTAACTATTAATCACTATTCTTTATTCACTATTCACTATTAACTCCCTTTCCCTGCCACGATTATGACAAACTCCCCTCTTGGCTCCGTCTCCTTAAAATGGGATATAAGTTCATCTAGAGTACCATGAAGAGTCTCATTATGTATCTTTGAAATCTCCCTGCTCACTGACGCCTCTCTTTCCCCTCCAAACACTTCGGCAAACTGCGTCAAAGTTTTCAAAACGCGGTATGGTGACTCATAGAAGACCATAGTACGTTCCTCATCTGAGAGGTTTCTAAGTCTTGTCTGACGTCCTTTTTTCTGAGGCAGGAAACCCTCAAAACAGAATCTGTCCATAGGCAGACCTGAATTGACAAGCGCCGGTATGGCGGCGGTGGCTCCCGGCAAGCACTCCACCTCAATGCCGTTTCTGACACACTCCCTGACAATAAGGAATCCTGGGTCAGACAAACCAGGAGTTCCGGCATCAGATATAACAGCCCCGGTCTCACCTGAATTAAGCCTCTCAATAACGCCCTCCAATGACTGATGCTCATTAAACTTATGGTGTGCTATAAGTTTTGTATGTATGTCAAAATGTTTAAGCAGAACACTGCTTGTACGTGTATCCTCAGCAAGTATGAAATCCACCTCTTTCAGAACTTTTACCGCCCTGAATGTCATATCCTCCATATTACCTACGGGGGTGGGGACTATATATAATTTTGAATTAGTAATTAGCAATTAGTAATTAACAATTAACAATTAACAATTAACAACTTTCAACTTTCAATTTTCAACTTTCAATTTTCAATTCAGTACGCCTTGCGGCTGAGAATCTCCTTAAAATATTTTACGGTATCATTATCTTCGTCCCACCTGAAATTAGTTCCGATATATTCCAAAGCCTCAGCCAGAGATGAGGAACTGTTCAGAGCGTCAATTGTTGAGTTCATCAGAGCAGTGTCTCCACCAAACAAATCATTCTGAAACCTTATTTTGTCATTCAAACCTATGGATTTTCTCAAATCAGATATCAATCTACCGTCCACCTTCTTTACTGGTGATTCGGTGATTTGGTTATCCGGTGATTCGGTGATTCGGTGATCTGGTGATTCGATGGATTCTTCCAATTCTTTCCTTTCTAATTCCACTACAAGACGCTTCAATTCAACCACATTTGATTCCAGAGCACAAAGTCTTGACTTTATTTCCTCTATCAAACTTTCGCTTTCCATATTTTTTTGTACATTTGCAAACTTGCGCAAAATTAGTATAAGACAACTTATTTACCAAATTTATTTTTCCCCGATGGAAAACCATTCAGTATTTTCAAAACCATTCACATTTGACAGAACAGTAAGATTCTTCATAGCACTCCTGCTTATAGCGGTCCTTATAGCCATTGTAAGCAGATTGAGCGGCGTGCTTCTCCCGTTTTTCGCAGCGTGGCTCATAGCCTATATGCTCAATCCTTTTGTTGACCTTCTTCAATTCAAATGCCGTTTGAAGAACAGAATGGTTTGCGTAATCATAACAATGGTGGTGCTACTTGGACTGATTGCCGCAGGAATAGCATTCTTTGCATCATCAGTAAGCAGTGAGGTGGCAAAGGTTGACGGACTTATAAGCAACTACCTTGCCTCTGACAACTCATATATCATTTCAGAGCAGAGCCGTCATTGGATGTCCTCCATTCTTGACGCATTCGCAAAAAACAAGCAGGAGTTGGTTCAAAAGACACTGCCTACATTCTATAGCCTGCTCTCATCATCTATGGAATATCTGATAGGGCTGTTCGTTGTATTCCTTATGTTCCTTTACATCTTTTTCATTCTTATGGATTTCAACAATATGTCAACGGATTCTCAGAACCTGATACCCCTGAAATACAGACCAATGACCCATCAGGTTTTCCACGACCTTGCCAACGGAATGAACGTCTATTTCCGCAAACAGGCTCTCATATCACTTATTGTAGGGTGTCTGTTCGCCATCGGATTCAAAATAATAGGACTGCCTATGGGAGTCTCAATGGGGCTCTTCATCGGGGTACTTAATATGGTTCCGTATCTGCACAGTTTCGGTCTTATTCCGCCTGTAATAGTGGCTCTTATCCAATCAGTTGAGACCAGTCAGAGTTTCTGGTTACTGCTTCTTGGCATAGGAATAACATTCATCATAGTGCAGACAATGATTGATATGGTGCTGACCCCTAAGATTATGGGCGACGCCACTGGGCTGAAACCAGCGGTCATACTTCTCGCCCTCTCCATCTGGGGTTCTCTGCTTGGCGTTTTGGGAATGATAATAGCCTTACCGGCAACCACCATAATGCTCTCATATTACAAACATTTTGTCATTGACAAGAAAAGCAGTCAGGAACTAATTGAGATGCAGATGTCAAAAAAAAGACCGTAAAGTGACCTAAAATGAGTAATGAAAATCAGATACCAGATAGTGTGAGGCGTTATGAGGCTAACCCCGATGGTTTCTTTGACGCCGATGAGTACTATGACATTGCAGACTATTATGAGAGTGTCATAGAGACTGACTCCGCATTCTCAGTCCTTGTAAAAGGCATATCCGTTTACCCCGATGACCTGACATTACGCCTTGAGATGGCAAGACTTAACATAGCCACAGGGGATTTGGACAAGGCTGAAAAACTGATTCTCGCACTTAAACAAGACTCAGACATTAAGAGCAAGGAGGACCTTCTTGCTATAAATATGCTAATGGTTAAGTTGAATGTTGAGAGCGGACATATTTCCGAACTTGAGAAAGATATAGCCGGAATACCCGGGTGGGTTGACGGCGTAAGCAGAGATGACGCCGTATCCGCCATATCTGATATGGTTTCATCAATGTATCTCTCCTTCTTTTTCAAATACGCCATAGAGACATTAAATGAAGGTATTAAACTATTTCCTGATGAGATTGGTTTCTATGAGACACTCATTGAGTGCTATATGAAAGAGGACTCAAACATCAAAGAGGCTCTGAAAGCGGCTGAGAAAGCAATTGACATTGACCCGTATAATGCCGTGCTCTGGTTCAAACTCGGCTACATAAACCGCTTTGATGACAACATTCAGGAGGCTATAAAGGATTTTGACTACGCCACATCAATTGATGACAACTATTATGACGCCTGGAAAGCAATGGCAGACTGTCACGGGAAGAACCGCAACTATGAGAAGGCGGCGGAGTGCTACATAAAGGCTATTGACCCTAAGAATGATGATATAAACCTGCTGGTTTGCATCGGGGATATGTTTAACAACTGTGACAAGTATGCAGAGGCTCGCAAATACTATAAGGCGGCGCTTGACATTGATGATTCAAAAGATGACGCCCTGTTTGGTATGGGAATGAGTTTCTTCCTTGACATTGACTCCCAACCTACCAACTTTGAGATGGCTGTTTTCTGGATTAAAAGAGCCATTAATGAATCTGACGGAAACTCTCTCTACTGGAATATTCTTGGAGAGTGTTACTTCTCAACAAGCAATTGGGCACTTGCCATATTCGCCTATCAGCACTCCCTCAACATAAAAGCGGCACAAGCCGATGTTATGGCAAAAACCGGACAGTCATACTATGCCGTTGAGGATTATGAGAACGCCGTCTATTTCCTGCATAAGGCAAGAGACCTTGACCCTGAGATTACATCCGTTGACCTTGTGCTTGCGGCGGTATATTACAATATGAAAGAGTTCTCAAAATCAAAATATTATCTAATGCAGGCGGCGCAGCGTGACATTCATCAACTTGATATATTTTTAGAGAACAACCCCGATGCCTTGGATGTGGCTGAGGCGGTGAGGAAGTTGATTTAAAGAAGAAAGAAGAAAGAAGAAATAAAAAAGAAAAGTTAGTTTATGAAGAAGATACTATTTATATTTATTATGTTGCTGTTGGCATTGAGGGGTTTTGCAAGTGACGTGGTTACAGCGGAGAGAGACACCACGCTTCTTGATAAAGTCATAGCGTGGTATGACCGTAACACAAACTACGCCACCATAACGGCGCTTATGGCTGTGGAGAGCTCTTTTATTCCATTCCCGTCAGAGGTGGTAATTCCTCCTGCGGCATACATAGCGTCAGAAGAGGATAGTGACCTTAACATATTCCTTGTGGTTCTCTTTGGTACTATCGGAGCGTTAATAGGGGCATACATAAACTACTTTCTGGCACTATGGCTGGGCAGACCTATAATATATAAGTTTGCTGACACAAAAGTGGCTCACGCCCTGCTTATTGACCGTGAAGGGGTTGAGAAAGCGGAGAAATACTTTGTTGACAACGGCAAGGTCTCCACTCTTGTAGGACGCTTCATACCCGGAATAAGGCAACTGATATCCATACCTGCGGGACTTGCCCGTATGCATTTAGGCAGTTTCACCCTATTCACATTCATCGGGGCGGCTATATGGAACACCATTTTAGCGCTACTCGGTTACCTTGCCCATGGACAGAAGGATTTGATTGAGAAGTATAGTCACGAACTCTCAATATTCCTTGTGGCGGCACTTGTATTAGTGATAGCAATATTAGTTATAAAACAAATTGTAAAAAACAGAAAAAATGCCAAGACCACTGATAAATAGACTATTCTCAATAATAGGCAACCCGCTTGCCCAATCATACTCAAAAACATACTGGAATGAGAAGTTTGCTGAGCGTAAGATGAGTGATTGCCTTTATGAGGCAAGAGAGTTGAAATCAATTCATGATTTCATACCATACTTAGATTCAAAACCAAACCTGCACGGGCTCAACGTCACCATTCCGTTTAAAGAGGTCATTATACCGCTGCTTGATGAAGTTGACCCTGTGGCACAGGCAATAGGGGCTGTGAACTGCATCAAGATAGAGCGTTCTGACGGGAAAAAAATCCTAAAGGGCTACAACACAGATTGGGTTGGTTTCACAGAATCTTTGAAACCACTACTCAAACCATGCCATAAGAAAGCGCTCCTGCTTGGCACAGGTGGTGCGTCAAAGGCTGTAATATACTCACTAAGCAAACTTGGAATTGAGATAACGCAAGTCTCACGCTCAAAACCTGGCACCATACGCTATGAAGATATTGATGAGAAGGTAATGTCAGAACACTTGTTAGTGATAAACGCCACCCCTGTAGGCAGTTTCCCTGCCGTAACAAAATGCCCTGACATACCATATCAATATTTTACATCAGAGCACATTGCATATGACCTAATCTACAACCCAATACGCACCCTCTTCCTGCAGCAGGCGGAACTTAAAGGAGCCACCATTAAGAATGGCTGGGATATGTTCACCGGTCAAGCCGCAGAGGCTTGGCGCATACTAATTTAAGATTTGCTAAAGAACTCCAACGCCGCGGCACCGCCTTTAAAGGTCTTGCCATCGTGGTAGGCTATATTACCGTTGATTATGGTCATAGCAACAGAAGTGCGGAACTCCATATTCTCATACGGAGACCAGCCACATTTTGAGAGTATGATTTCTGGTTTGACAATAGTTTTGACACCTTTATCTATCAAGGTGATGTCAGCCTTGTAACCCTCTCTAATAAAACCTCTCTCCTTAATGCGGAATATGCGTGCCGGGTTATGACACATCTTCTCCACAAGTGTCTCAATTGTAAGTACGCCACGATTCACAAGTTCCATCATAGCCACAAGTGAGAACTGAATTGAAGGCATCCCCGATGCCGCCTTAAAGAGGAACCCCTCCTTGTCAGAGAGCAAGTGCGGGGCGTGGTCTGTGCCTATGGTATCTATTCTCCCTGTTGATAAAGCCCGTATCAGTGCCTCTCTGTCTTGAGTGCTCTTGATGGCGGGATTACATTTTATACGAGCGCCAAGACGCTTGTAGTCAGCGTCAGAGAAGTAGAGATAGTGCGGGCAGGTCTCTGCAGTAATACTCTTTGATGCGGCAAGAGTGTTATTTAACAAGGTAAGTTCTCTTTCTGTACTAATGTGAGCTATATGAAGCCTTGCTCCTGTCTGTTCCGCCAACTCAACAGCATACGCGGAGGCTTTGTAGCAAGCCTCAACACTGCGCACAAGATTATGGCACTCAATAGGAACACTATCTCCGTAGAGTTTGCGGAAATGCTCCCTGTTGCGGGCTATAACCTGCTCATCTTCAGCGTGAACCATAATAAGTGCCGGCACCTCAGAGAATATACGTTGCAAGAGAGGCTTGTCATCCACAAGCATACCACCTGTTGATGAGCCAAGAAATAGTTTGACTCCGCATATTTTTGAATAATCGGCACTCTTCAACTCTTCTAAATTGTCATTTGTAGCACCTAAAAAGAATCCATAATTGCAGAAAGATTTGGCGGCTGCCATATCCATCTTACCCTGCCAAGCCTCTTTAGACGTAGTTTGAGGGTTGGTGTTGGGCATATCAAGCACAGAAGTAACACCACCTGCCACGGCTGCGCGGCTCTCGGTCTCAAAATCGGCTTTAGCAGGAAAGCCAGGGTCACGGAAATGTACGTGAGTATCTATGACTCCAGGAATAAGGTACGCCCCTTTTGCGTCAATGGCATCTTCAGCCTCTCTTATAAGCTGCTTTGACGGCACACCCTTACAAACGCTCTCTATTCTATCTCCGTTAATAAGCAGATAGCCGTTGAAAGAGTGCCCCTCATTAACAACATCAGCATTGTATATCAGTTTCATCAAGCCTCTTTTTTAGGATATTTGCGCCCTATGCTACCTATTTTTAACTTGACAACGCCAAGCAGAGCCTCTGAGAATATTCCGCCACTCATCTTTGATGTCCCCAACTCGCGGTTTACAAAAATTATAGGCACCTCTTTTATTGTAAAGCCGCACTTATATGCGGTAAACTTCATCTCTATCTGGAATGCGTAACCTACAAACTTAATTTTGTCAAGTTCTATGGTCTCAAGAACTTTACGGCGGTAGCATACAAAACCGGCAGTGGTATCGGCAATAGGAAGCCCCGTTACAAACCTTACATATTTTGAGGCGAAGTATGACATAAGCACCCTGCCCATAGGCCAGTTCACAACATTGACACCTGACACATATCTTGACCCGATAGCCACATCAGCGCCATCATTATGACAGGCGGCGTATAACTTCAGAAGGTCATTAGGGTTATGTGAGAAATCAGCGTCCATCTCAAACACATACTCATATTTATGTGCGAGAGCCCACTCAAAGCCCGCTATGTAAGCACGTCCCAAGCCCTGCTTTGCAGTACGCTCAAGTATATGAAGCCTTCCCTTAAACTCATTCTGCAATCCCTTGACTATATCAGCGGTGCCATCGGGGGAGCCGTCATCAATAACAAGGATATCAAATTTGTGCTCAAGATTAAAAACCACCCTTATAATGTTCTCTATATTCTCCTTCTCATTATAAGTTGGAATCATTACAATTGAATCAGACATAGAACAATTAATAGTTGAAAGTTGAAAATTACTTAACTCCACAAAAATACTATTTTTTATGAATTGCTAAACAAAATTACTCTTTTTTTGTAAATTTACACCCCGAATATGAATATTTCAGAGTTTCAAGAATATTTTGAAACGAACCCTCTCAAAGTTAAGATTGAGCAGTGGCTGAAGAGCAGACAGAAATCACTTCTCATAAAAGGATTTCACGGTTCCGCTCCGGCTCTCTTTTTGAACTCACTTGGCAAAGCAGAGAATAAGAGCGCCCTTTTCATTCTTCACGATGAAGAGGAGGCTGGCTATTTCTACAATGACCTTCAGCAATTTGACAAAGATGGGCATATATTCTACTTCCCTTCATCATATAAGAAACGCATAAAGGAGGGGTTGCAGAAAGACGCGGCAAACCAAGTGCTGCGTACAGAGGCGCTGAACGCTTGTAACACATTTGAGAATTGGACTATAGTAACCTACCCTGAGGCAATTGCGGAGAAGGTCATAAGCAGATCAAAACTTAGAGGAGAGACGCTGCAACTTGCCGTAGGAATGAAACTCGACCCTCAATTTGTAATTGAGACCCTTGAGACATACGGATTTGAGCAGACTGAGTTTGTATATGAACCAGGACAATTCTCTGTAAGGGGCAGTCTGATAGATGTCTTCTCTTTCTCAAATGATTTGCCCTACCGCATAGATTTCTGGGGCGATGACGTTGATTCCATACGCAGTTTTGACATTGAGAACCAACTCTCTATAGAGTCATTCCAAAATATCTCAATAATATCAAATACCGTTAATGAGACTGTTGATAACCTTGTGCCGTTCACAGACTTTACAAACCCAGATACGGTTTTTTGCATATTTGACATTGATTTCACATTGGGTAGAATAGATGATATATATAACGCAAACGCTGACTCAGAGGCATTTGTGGCATCTGAAATAGTGGAGTCTATCATAAGAGAGAGACGCACCATAGAGATTGGTAACCATAACTATCTGAAAACCAAAAATATATTAGAAGCAGACCAGAACCCGCACCCAATATTCCACAAGAATTTTGACGTGGTTGCCGATGAGTTCCGCAGCCGTAAGATTGACGGCTATGATATATTTGTATTAAGTGATAATCCCAAGCAGATAGAGCGGTTGAAAGATATTTTTGAAGACAAGCAGTACAACATCACTTTTCTACCTGTGATAGCCACCCTACATGAGGGGTTCATAGATAATTACAGCAAATCAGGCGTCTATACGGACCATCAGATATTTGACCGATTCCACAAATACTCCCTTAAATCAACACGCACAAGGGCGGGCAAAGTGGTTCTCTCTCTAAAGGAGTTGATGCAGTTCCAGATTGGAGACTACATTGTGCACGTTGACCACGGCGTAGGACAGTTCGGCGGACTCATAAGAATGGGAAACGGCGGTCAGACTCAGGAGATGATAAAACTCATCTTCAAAGACAATGACATAATCTTTGTCAACATACACTCCATTCATAAGATTTCAAAATTCAAAGGCAGGGAGGGTGAGGCTCCGCGTCTGAACAAACTGGGAACGGCGGCTTGGAGCAACCTTAAGGAGAAGACAAAGAAGAAGGTAAAAGACATAGCACGTGAACTCATACAACTCTACGCCACCAGAAAAGAGGTTGAGGGATTCCGCTTCTCCCCTGACAGTTATCTACAGCAGGAGTTGGAATCCTCATTCATCTATGAGGACACTCCAGACCAGAGCAAGGCGACTACAGCCGTCAAAGAGGATATGGAGAGTGCTAAACCTATGGACCGCCTTATTTGCGGTGATGTTGGATTCGGGAAGACGGAGATAGCCATCAGGGCGGCGTTCAAGGCTGCCACAGACGGAAAACAAGTTGCCGTGCTTGTGCCCACAACAGTTCTTGCATTCCAGCACTATAAAAGTTTCACCCGCAGACTCAAGCGTTTCCCATGCAAGGTGGACTACCTAAGCCGTGCACGCAAGCCGTCAGACATAAAGCAGATTTTTGAGGAGATAGAGAACGGCAAGATTGATATTCTCATAGGCACTCACAAACTACTTGGCAAAGATTTGAAATTCAAAGATTTAGGACTATTGATAATTGATGAGGAGCAGAAATTCGGAGTAAGCGCGAAGGAGCGTCTGCGTCAAATACGCACAAATATTGACACACTCACACTATCCGCCACCCCAATACCACGCACCTTGCAATTCTCCTTAATGGGAGCCAGAGACCTCTCTGTCATTACCACTCCGCCACCAAACCGCTATCCCGTGCAGACTGAATTGATAGGTATGGACAGTGACATAATAAAAGATGCCATTGAATATGAGATTTCACGTGGCGGACAGGTCTTTTTTGTGAACAACCACATATCAAACCTGCCTGAACTTGAGACCTACCTGCACAAACTTGTGCCAAAGGCTAAGATTTGCGTGGGTCACGGACGTATGGAATCAGAGGAGTTGGAGAATACGCTTCTTAATTTCATAAACGGAGAGTATGACATTCTGCTCGCCACATCAATAATTGAGTCAGGAGTGGATATTCCAAATGTGAACACAATGTTCATAAACAATGCACAGCACTTCGGGCTCAGTGACCTTCACCAACTCAGAGGTCGTGTAGGACGTACAAATAAAAAGGCGTTCTGCTATCTTATAACACCACCGCTAAGTTCCTTGCCGGCTGACTCAAGGAGGCGGTTGCAGGCTATTGAGAACTTCTCTGACCTTGGCAGTGGAATACACATTGCAATGCAGGACCTTGACATAAGGGGTGCCGGGAACATTTTAGGCGGAGAGCAGAGCGGATTCATAGCCGACCTTGGGTTTGAGACCTACCACCGCATACTTGATGAGGCTATGTCAGAACTCAAGCACGATGAGTTCAAAGAGGTCTTTGCAGAAGAGATTAAGGCTGAGGATACCATATTCTCAAATGACTGCACGTTTGAGTCTGACCTTGAGTTGTTATTACCTGCCACATACGTTGAGAGTGTCTCAGAGAGAATGGAACTCTACCGCCGTCTTGACAGTATTAAGAGTGAGGATAACCTCAAACAGTTTGAGAAGGAGTTAGAAGACCGTTTCGGACCTATCCCCGATGTGGCTAAAGAACTTATAAGTGTTGTGCGTTTCCGTTGGTTATGTATGAAGTGCGGCGTTGAGAAGAGTGTGATAAGGGGAGGCAAAATGACACTATACTTCATAAGCAACTTTAACTCAATATATTACCAATCTGAAAACTTTAACAATGTATTGCTCTATGCTGTAAATCATCCGCGTGAAACTGTATTCAAAGAGGATGGAGGCAAGCGCTTTATTAGAATAAATAATGTGGACTCAATGGCTAAGGCGTTGGAGTGCTTGAATGAGATATCAGGGAATGGAAAACAACAATGAACTAAAAGAGCTGCTTGACAGGCTCTACGCTCAATATGACACACCTGAGTTTATTGAGCCAGACCCTGTGAGCGTTCCCCACGGGTTCAAACGTCGTGAGGACATTGAGATTAGCGGACTTTTAGCCTCAACCATAGCGTGGGGCAACAGAAAGGCTATTGTAAAGAGCGCTCACAGAATGATGGAGTATCTTGGAAGAGAACCATACCGTTTTGTGACAGAGGCGTCAGACAGTGAGATATCGGGGTTGAAGAGTTTTGTACACCGCACATTCAGCGGAGATGATTTCATAGCGTTTGTATATATGCTGCGCGGTCTTTGTTCAAAATACGGCTCATTAGGGAATTACTTTGAGGGCAAATACGCTGAGACGGGCGACATACGCAAGGTAATTTCAGCGTTTCATACTGATTTTCTCAGTGTGCCACACTCCTCACACGCTGACAAGCATATATCATCAATAACAAAAGGTGCCGCCTGCAAAAGGCTCTGTATGTATCTGAGGTGGATGGTTCGCCAAGATGCCGGCGGTGTTGACTTTGGGCTTTGGCGTAAGATTCCGGCATCGGCTCTATACCTGCCGCTTGACGTGCATAGCGGAAACACAGGACGCCTGTTAGGACTTCTGCAACGTAAGCAGAGTGACTGGAAGGCAGTTGAGGAGATTACGGCGAATCTGAGAGTTTTTGACGCCTCAGACCCTGTGAAATATGATTTCGCACTCTTTGGAGCAGGAATAAACCAATTAGCAATTAGTAATTAGCAATTAATGACTATTAGTGAATAATTATAGGGAGATATTGAGGCAGTATTGGGGTTATGACCAATTCCGTAGCCTGCAAGAGGAGATTATAAACTCTGTGGGTAGCGGACGAGACACCCTTGGTCTTATGCCTACTGGTGGTGGAAAATCAATCACATTCCAAGTTCCCACGATGGCTATGGACGGGCTGTGTCTTGTAGTCACTCCACTTATAGCCCTTATGAAAGACCAGGTGGAGAATCTCAAGGCAAAGGGAATAAAGGCTGCCGCCATATATGCAGGGCTTACCACACAGGCTATGATGGAGACCTTTGACAACTGCATCTACGGTAATTACAAATTCCTCTATGTCTCTCCTGAAAGGTTGGGCACACGCATATTTCTTGAGAAACTGCCATTTCTCAATGTCTGTCTCATAGCGGTTGATGAATCTCACTGCATATCTCAATGGGGCTATGACTTCAGGCCCTCATACTTGAAGATAGCGGAGGTACGCCAATACCTCCCAGGTGTTCCCGTGCTTGCGCTTACAGCCACGGCCACACCTGCCGTTGTTGATGACATACAAGATAAATTAGGGTTTAAGGAGAAAAACGTATTCCGCAAAAGTTTCCTACGAAAGAACCTTGCATACATTGTACGAAAATGTGAGGACAAGCCGTTTCAACTACTGAAGATTTTAGAGGCGGTGCCCGGCACATCTGTCATCTATGTCAGAAACAGAAAAAAGACAAAAGAGGTATCTGAAGAGCTGAAGAGAGCGGGTATAAAGTCGCATCACTTTCACGCAGGGCTGTCAAATGCCGATAAAGAGACCATTCAAGAGAAGTGGAAAAGCGGAGAGTACCGTGTAATAGTCTCAACCAACGCCTTTGGAATGGGCATAGACAAAGCTGACGTGCGTACCGTAATCCACCTTGACATTCCTGACAGTCTGGAGGCTTACTTCCAAGAGGCGGGGCGTGCCGGCAGAGATGAAAAGAAGGCTTACGCCGTTCTGCTTTACAACTCCGATGACATTACAAAACTGAAAAAAAGAATATCTGACGCATATCCGTCACGAGATTTCATTGTAAAGGTTTATAACTCACTCGCATTCTTTTTTGAGATTGCCGTAGATAGCGGTGAAGGGTTCCGCCACGATTTTGATATTATGGAGTTCTGTTCCACATTCCGTCTGCCTATGATGCAGACATACAGTGCTTTAAAGATTCTCACACTTGCTGGATACATTGAATACACAGAAGATGACGAATCATATTCACGGGTAATGATGACGGGGCACAGAGATGACCTCTACTCACTTGACCTAAACAAGACTGAAGAGATTGTAATCAACTATCTGTTACGCAATTACACTGGTCTCTATACAAATTACGCCATAATCCACGAGGCTGACATTGCAAAAAAGTGCGAAATGACAACGCACACCATCGTGGAGACACTTATGGAGTTGTCAAAACGCAGAATAATCAACTATATTCCGCACAAGGTGAGCCCGTACGTTGTCTTTACACAAGACCGTGTGCCAGAGAACAGAGTTATTATAGGGGAAGATGTTTATGAGGTCAGGAAAGAGAAGTATGTCTCTCTTATTCAATCAATTATTGATTACACAACCAATGAACGTATATGCCGTAGCCGTATGCTTCTTAACTACTTTGGAGAAGATGACGCCACAGACTGCGGAGTTTGTGATGTATGCCTTGCCAAAAAGAAAAACGGCGACATAGCCCCCGACATTGAGAAGAAAATATTAACTTTGTACAGTTCAGGCATAACAGACATCGATGAGATTATTTCACGCATCAAACTGCCAAAAGATGACATAATAAAAGCAATCAGGATATTGGTTGACAAAGAAAAACTTTCAATTAACTAAACCGTGGATTTCCGTTTGACAATATTAGGTACTGGTTCCGCCGTTCCCGCCAAAGGCAGGTTCTCAGCGGCGCAAGTGCTTGAGACTCACAACAAGAGTTTCCTTATTGACTGCGCTGACGGCACTCAGCATCAGTTCACCAAATACGGAGTTCACAGTTCAAGGCTCAGCCATATATTCATATCCCATCTGCACGGAGACCACTGCTTTGGAATCATTCCACTGATTTCAACACTGAGTATGGCTAACCACACAAATGACATCTACATACACTCACACCCTGATTTAGAGAAGGTTCTGAAACCAATGATTGACTACTTCTGCTTTGATTTGGAGTTCAAGATATTCTTTGAGCCGTTCAACCCATTAGAGAACAAAATCATTTATGAAGACAGGGGCTTGACAGTAAGCACCATACCGCTTGTACACACTATGCCCACGGCAGGATTCCTCTTCAAGGAGAAAGAGGGTGAGCCGCACCTGAGAAAAGAGACGCTTGATTTTTATAATGTCCCACTCTCTCTTTACCCCGACATTAAGAGAGGGGCTGATTTCACCACAGCAGATGGAGACTTAATACCTAACAGCCGTCTTGTGACACCTCCTACCAAGCCTAAGAGTTTCGCCTACTGTTCTGACACCAGATACACGGAAAGAATTATTCCTATCATTGAGGGAGCCGACTGCCTTTACCACGAAGCCACCTACTGTTCTGATGACTTAGTAAAAGCAAAGGCACGCCTGCACTCCACCGCCGCCGAGGCTGCGACAATTGCCTCCAAAGCCTCTGTAAAACAACTTGTCATAGGTCATTACTCAAAACGCTACGATGACCTGACCCCACTACTCACTGAGGCAAAAAGCATCTTTCCTGACACTATTTTGTCATACGATGGGATGAAGGTTGAATTTTGAGTTTCAAAAAACTCACCACCTCATCTCCCCTTCGGGAGTGAACGGTGGTGAATTTTAAGATTTGACTTTACTTAAAGTGCGGGCGGTCAGAGTTTGCTGATTTCCTCTGTATTGAGACCAGTGACTTCAGTTATATCAGAAACATCATAGCCTTTGAGTTTCATCTTTCTTGCCACGCTCAGTTTGCCTTGCTTTTCTCCAAGCTCGTACTCGTAACCTTCGGCGTTTTTTATGGTACGGTAATAATCCTGCTCCCAGAAGTACTGGTCACTCTCCGCCTTGGTCATTGAGGACAATTCTGACAACTTCTGCATTTTATCAAACGCAGGCTGCTTGTCCTTGAATTTCAAATCGGTTTGCATTGTCTCCATGTTAGCCAAATTATAAAGCCAGTAATCCATTTGCGTCTTACATTCTTCGTCCGGCTTGCCATCGTATGACGGTAGTTCCAAAGTGAACGCCTTGACCTTGTCGGTCAGAACCTCTCCGGTCTCCTTCACTATGAACTCTATGGTTCTGAATGTGCTGGGCTTGAAATCCGGAAGATGGAAGTCAAGGAAGAAGATACCGTAAACCGGTAGGATGTTGTAATCCCACTCTTCTCTCTTTGACTGTGACGACACCTCTCTTGACAGGTAGAACACCATCCGCTCAGCAAAATGCTTCTGCTTGCGCTTCTGCATCTCCACTATGAAACGGGAGCCGTCCACGGTCTCACAAAGCAGGTCAAACACCACGCCTTTGCCCATCTGAGTCTCAGCAAGACGCTCTTTGTCAAGGTGTGTAATTTCCTTGATTTCAGAACTCAGTTCCAACAAATCTGTAAGGAACGCTTTCATAACTTCGGCATCACCGAAGTTCCTTTTGAACCCGAAATCTGTCAACGGGTTCACGTAACGAAAATTATCCATAATAATTAAAAATTAGTAATAACTCATTCCTAATTAGCAGCCTTCGGCTTACTGCAAATAATTTTCGGCACTTTGTTTCTGCAAATATATGGATAAAAATTTAATCCTGCAATATTTTACAAGTTTCACTCTCTTCACTTCGCCTTGCTCTGTGAATTCACTATCTTTACTCACCCCTGACGGGGTTCGTGAAGTATATCTTCACTTCGCCTTGCTCTGTGAATTCACTATCTTTACTCACCCCTGACGGGGCTCGTGAAGATAGGATGCATCAAGGCAGAAGCCAAAAGCCAAGGCTTTTGATAAAAGCAGGGAAAGTACGTCGGTTAACAAGTTCACCACGCACTTTCCCTGCTTTTATTACAAAAAAACTGCGTTTTTTTTGCTTCTGCTCTTGATTTTCACTATCTTTGTACGCAATAAAAAATAACACATTATGTCTTTTATTGCAGATAAAGTTGTAATGGACGGTCTCACATTTGATGACGTCCTTCTAATTCCAGCCTATTCACAGGTACTTCCACGTAACGTAAACCTCTCAACAAAGTTTTCAAGAAACATTGAGTTAAGAACCCCTATTGTCTCAGCCGCTATGGATACGGTGACTGAGGCTAAACTTGCCATTGCTATAGCCCGTGAGGGAGGTATCGGGGTAATTCATAAAAATATGTCAATTGCTGAGCAGGCACGTCAGGTACACACTGTAAAACGTGCTGAAAACGGAATGATATATGACCCTGTAACCATTCTGAAAGGCAAAACAGTTGGTGATGCATTGCGTCTTATGAAAGAGTATCACATTGGTGGTATCCCTGTGGTTAATGAGGATAAGAAACTTGTTGGTATTGTAACCAACCGTGACCTGCGTTTTGAACGTGATATGAAGAAACTGATTGATGACGTAATGACCAAGGATAACCTTGTGACAACCAATCAGTCAACAGACCTTGAGGCGGCGGCACAGATCCTTCAGGAACACAAGATTGAGAAACTGCCTGTTGTTGACAAGGATGGCAGACTAATTGGTCTTGTCACCTACAAGGATATAACTAAGGCTAAGGATAAACCTATGGCTTGCAAAGACTCTATGGGCAGACTAAGAGTGGCGGCGGGCGTAGGCGTGACCTCTGATACTTTTGAGCGTATGCAGGCTCTTGTGGAGGCTGGTGTTGACGCTATTGTAATTGACACCGCTCACGGTCACTCACAAGGTGTCATTGACACACTTAAAGAGGCTAAGAGACGCTTCCCTAACATTGATTTTGTTGTTGGCAACATAGCGACAGGCGCTGCCGCTAAGGCTCTTGTTGAGGCTGGAGCAGACGCCGTTAAGGTGGGTATAGGTCCTGGCTCAATATGCACAACTCGTGTAATTGCAGGTGTGGGAGTTCCGCAACTTACAGCCATCTATGACGTAGCAAGTGCTATCAAAGGCACAGGCGTTCCACTAATTGGAGACGGCGGTATCCGCTATTCCGGAGATATTGTTAAGGCTCTTGCCGCAGGTGCAAGTTGCATTATGGCAGGCTCTTTGCTCGCAGGCGTTGAGGAATCACCGGGTGACACAATAATATATAACGGTCGTAAGTTTAAGTCATATAGAGGTATGGGGTCACTTGAGGCTATGCAGAAAGGTTCAAAAGACCGTTATTTCCAAGATATGGAAGATGACATCAAGAAACTTGTTCCTGAGGGCATAGTGGCTCGTGTTCCATTCAAGGGCACACTCTTTGAGGTCATCTATCAACTTATTGGCGGACTAAGAGCAGGTATGGGTTACTGCGGTGCAAAAGATATTCAAACACTGCACGACACAGCAAAGTTCACAAGAATAACCGCCGCAGGTGTTAAGGAGAACCACCCGCACGACGTAACAATAACACAAGAGGCTCCTAACTATTCTAGGGGCGAATAAATTATTCAATATGAAGAAAATATTTTCAGCAGCATTTCTTGCCGCAGTGTCACTATGCTCATACGGTCAAACAGCTATGACTGTCGCAGGTGTGGACATTTCAAAACAGGAGTTTGAATACTACTATAAAAAGAACCTAGTGTATGACTCCGTTCAAATGCCTATTGATGAGTACACTGAACGTTTCATTAATTTCAAACTTAAAGTTGCTGAGGCAAAAAGCCGTAAAATGGATACAATAGCAAGTTTCAGGAATGAACTTGAGTCTTACAGAAATCAATTGATTACGCCATATCTGGTTGACAGTGCCAAAATAAAAGAGTTGGTCCAAGAAGAGTATGCCAGGTTACTTGAAGATGTAAATGTAAGCCATATACTCTTTAGAACAGAGCGTAACGGAGACACCCTTACAGCATACAACAAGGCAAAGGAGGCTCTTGCCAGGCTTGAGAAAGAGAAATTTGAAGATGTAGCAAAATCCCTTTCAGAAGACCCTGCAATGCAAGGCTCAG
The DNA here is from genome assembly GCA_045617165.1 of Candidatus Enterocola sp. GTDB lineage: Bacteria > Bacteroidota > Bacteroidia > Bacteroidales > Paludibacteraceae > Enterocola. The sequence continues at coordinate 23,155 of JAZLIE010000112.1, forward strand.
ACGGTAATATAGGATGGATTACAGGTCTTACCACAGTGTATCCGTTTGAGAACGCCGCCTACAACACTCCGGTAGGGAAACATTCCGGCATTGTAAGAACAGTATTCGGCTACCACATTGTCAAGGTAAACGCACGCCGCACCTCACGTGGACAAGTGAAAGTGGCGCACATATTCTTCCGCAAGAAAAGCACAACACCCACGCAACTTGACAGTCTCAAGAGTGCCGTTCACTCAATTTATGACCAACTTTCCAAAGAAAAGATAACATTCGCCGATGCCGCAGCCAAATATTCTGATGACGCTACAGGCAAGTCAGGTGGAGAACTTCCTTGGATTACTACAGGCAAGACCAATGAGATATTTGAGGACGCCGCATTCGCACTTGAGTCCAACGGACAGATAAGCGCTCCCGTTGAGGCACCTTACGGCTGGCACATTATCCAACTAATTGACAAGAAACCAATTCCGTCATTAAGTGAGATGAAAGGCACTATTGAGAGCAGAATGAATGGAGATGAGCGCAGAGAGATAATATACAAAAGTTTCATTGACAAACTTAAGAAAGAGTACAACTTCAAACTTGCAACCGCTGGTTCAGACTCTGTCATAGCCACATTTGCTGATGTCACCTTAACTAAAGACTCTCTGAACAAGTTCATTGAGACAAACGCAAACATCGGGGCTGACACTCTTGACAGTTTTTTCAGCACCGCCCTGTTTGAGTATGAGAAGAACAATTTGGAGAAGAAGTATCCTGAGTTCGGGCTACTTATGAATGAGTACCACGATGGTATTCTTATGTTCAACATAAGCCAGGACGAGATTTGGAGCAAAGCCACAAAGGACACGGCAGGAATGCGAGCCTATTTTGAGGCAAATAGAGAGAATTATAAATGGAACACACCACACTACAAGGGTATAATTGTACACTGTGTTTCAAAAGAGGTTATGAAACAAGCAAAAAAGATGCTGTCAACAGTGGAGTTTGAGTCAGCATACCAATGCCTCTTGAATCTTAACATAAACGGCAAAAAGGTTGTAAAACTTGAGAAAGGAGTATATTCAGAGGGGAAAAACGCCTATATAGACTACCTTATTTTCAAGAAAGGCAAATTACCAGAGAACAAGAAATACCCTGAGGTTTTTGTCATAGGTAAGATGCTTGGATTCACACCTGAGACATACAAAGATATCAAGGGACCTGTGTTGAATGATTTCCAAACCGTTATTGAGCAACAATGGGTTGACTCTTTGAAGAAAGTATATCCTGTAACTACATACCCTATGGTTATAAGCACTGTGAGATGAGAGCCGAAATCCCCATTGCCATAACACTTATGCTACTTGTGGCTTCCTGTCACAGGTCAGTCATACTTGATATTGATAGGAAACCGGTTATTGAACTATACGGGGAAGTGCTCTATTTTGACGAGATTGAAGCAAATATGCCTATTGGTCTCTCATCACCTGACAGCGTTAACTTTATTGAAAGTTACAAGAAGAAATGGGCTCTTGACAAACTTGTATATAGCACGGCATTACACAATGTAGGAAGCAGTAAGGAGATAGACCAACTAGTGGAGAAATACCGCAAAGAGTTGATTATAAGCGAATATCTTGACAAAATCACAAACCAGAACATTGAACCAGTCTCAGAAGATTCACTTTACTCATTTTATCAACAGCAGAAAGAGAACTTTCCACTATCAGAGCCCGTGGCAAAAGGAATATTCATAAAAGTGGCGACAAACGCACCTGACCAGGCTAAATTGTCAAAATGGATTTCAAACATCACAGATGAGAATCTTGAGAACATTATGAGATATTGCACCAAGCACGCAAGTTACCAGCAACTATTCCTTGATAACTGGATACCATTCAGCAAAGTCTCAGAAATGATGACTCAGCCTGTTGAATCTACAGACCCCGCTCTGTCAAGAGGTGCTATAATTCAGCAAACGGCGGAATTTACATACTATCTGAAAATAACAGGTTTGTGCCTTGCCGGCACTCCGCAGCCATTTGAATTGGTTGAGCCTGATTTGGGCAACATACTTATCAACAAAGCAAAAATAGATTACATCAGAGAGTTTTATGACAAACTCTACAACAAAGCCATAAGAAGAGGAACAATAACACTATATGAAAATCAAAATTAACATACTGCTGATACTGCTCACACTCTCAATGACATCATTTGCCAAAGGGAAAGTTATAGATGAGGTGATATGGATTGTAGGTGATGAGGCTGTTCTTAGATCAGAAGTTGAGACAGAGATTCTGAGAATGAAGTATGAGAAACAGAGCATTGAAGGAGACCCATACTGTGTCATTCCGGAGCAGCTTGCCCTGCAAAAACTGTTTATAGCACAAGCCAAAATTGACAGTGTCACCGTTTCAGAGAGTACGGTTGAGCAACAGGTAGACGGACGTATCAAGTTCTTCATACAGCGTATAGGTTCTAAAGAGAAAGTTGAGGAGTACTTCAATAAATCCATAGACGGCATTAAAGATGAGATGAGACGCACTGTACATGACCAACTTCTTGTACAAGAGATGCAATCAACTATAACCGGGGCACATAAAGTCACACCAGCCGAGGTAAAGGAGTATTACAGCAAACTTCCCAAAGACAGCATACCCACAATTCCTGAGCAAGTTGAAGTTCAAATAATATCTCTCACGCCTGAGATAACCCCTGTTGAGATTGAGAGAATAAAGAGTCAGTTACGTGATATAAAAGAGAAGGTTGAGAATGGTGAGTCACAATTCTCAACTATGGCTATACTCTACTCAGAGGACAAGGGTTCAGCAATGCAGGGTGGCGAACTTGGATTTATGACAAGAGGCAAACTTGTACCTGAATTCGCTAACGTGGCGTTCTCTCTGTATGACCCTAAGAAAGTATCAAGAATTGTTGAGTCAGAGTTCGGTTATCATATCATACAACTTATTGAACGCAAGAATGACCAGATAAACTGCCGCCATATTCTTATGATTCCAAAAATTGAGATGGCAAAGAAACGTGAGGCATTAGAGAAACTTGACAGTATAGCAGACGCCATAAGAAGTGAGAATATAACATGGGGTGAGGCGGCTCTTAAATACTCCGTTGACAAAGAGACTCGTGAGAATGACGGACTAATGATTAATATGGAGAACCTCTCAAATAAATTCCAGATACAACAACTGCCTGCCGACATTGCCAAAGTTGTCTATACTATGTCAATAGGAGAGATTTCAAAACCCTTCCTCTACACAAATGAGGCGGGCAAGGAGATGGTCTGCATAGTAAAACTTAAATCAAAGGTAAAGGCACACAAGGCAAACCCCGATGATGATTTCCAACAACTGAAGGAACTTGTCTCAAACCGCTGGAATAAAGATTTGATAGAGGAGTGGATTAAGGAGAGACAGGCAGAGATGTATATTCATATTAATCCTGAATATAGAAACTGCAAATTTCAATACCCAGGATGGATAAAAGAGTAGTATCAAGTCTTATAGCAATACTGCTACTGACGGCAATATCACTATCTATTGTCGCAGAGAAGAGTACAATCTACCTTGAGCATTCAAACACCCTATCTTTTGATCAAGACCGGTTGCCAGATTGCCAGATTCTAACAGGTGATGTACAATTCCGCCACGAAGAGGCGTTAATGTACTGTGACAGCGCCCACTTCTATAGCAAATTTAACTCTCTGCACGCATTCAGCAACGTGCGTATGGTTCAAGGAGATTCAGTACGCATATACGGAGACCGTCTCTTTTATGACGGAAATTCAAAACTTGCCCGTCTGAGAAACAATATAAGAATGGAGAACGGAGAGGCAACTCTCTTCACTGATTCCTTTAACTATGACCGCAAAACAGACATTGGTTACTATTTTGACCACGGCACCATAGTGGATAATTCAAACACTCTTAAATCAATAAACGGTAAATACTATTCAAAATCACGTACCGCTATTTTCCAATATAATGTTTCATTGGAAAACAAGGATATGAGGTTAAAGAGTGATACCCTCATATATAACACAAATACCCATATTGCCAATATAGTGGGACCATCTGAAATCTTTTTTGATGACGCCTGGATTACATCATCAAATGGTTGGTATGACACAGACAAAGATTACTCTGAACTATATGACCGTTCACTAATTCAAGACTATGAAGGACATAATTTAACGGCAGACACAATCAACTACAATAGAATGACGGGCATTGCTGAAGGTTTCTCTAATATAGTGATGAATGACTCTGTAGATAAAATAATTCTGACAGGCGGTTACGGTTACTATAATGAGAAGATTGACTCAGCATACGTAATAAAACTTGCTACGCTTATTGCATACGAGCCTGAGAGCACTGACAGCACATTTGTCACCGCTGACACACTCTTCTACACAAAGAAGGATTCTGTAACATATCTGAAGGGCTACTATAACGTACAGGCGTGGAGTCCTGACTTTCAAGGAATAGCAGACTCTGTGTTCTACTGCACCAAGGACTCAATAGGACGAATGTTCGGCACACCAGTCACTTGGCAAGGTAAAAATCAGGCTACAGGTGATTCCATCCTTGTATTCACCGCAAACGGAGAGATTGACAGAATAGAGACAATCGGCTCTGCCTTTATGTTTATGAAAAATGACACCCTCTACAATCAGATTTCAGGCAAGAGAGTAACATGTTATGTAGATAGCGGGGAACTTAAAAAGATATTTGTTGATGGCAATGCTCTATCTGTTTATTTTGCAGAGGAAGAGAGAGATTCCACCGCCACACCATCTGACACCATTAACTATGTAGGTGTAAACCGTTCAGAGAGCAGTGAGATGACCATATATGTAGATGAGGACAACAAGCCCAAACGCATAATACTAACGCCGGCATCAAAAGGAACTCTCTACACCCCCGCCCAAATAAGCAACAAAGAGATTACTCAACTAAAAGGATTGCTTGACTGTTTCACACTAAAGCCACTTGACCAGTTTGATATTTACAACCCTAAAGATAAAAGTAAGTTAAAGGCGGCTGAACAAGCAAAGCCTAAGCATAAAAGGAAAAAGAGATGATGCAAATAAACATCATCTCTTTTTTTCTGTTTCAACCTGTCTTACTTAGGTTGTATGGCCTCAATCTTATTTACATTCTCATCAATCAGTGATTGCGGAACTTCATAGTTCTCAAGCTCACCGTGCATAAACTTATCGTATGACATCATATCAATAAGCCCGTGACCTGAAAGGTTGAAGAGAATTGTCTTCTCTTTACCCTCTTCCTTAGCCTTCAGAGCCTCTCTTATGGCAACTGCAATGGCGTGAGTAGATTCAGGAGCCGGAATAATACCCTCAACCCTTGAGAAGAGAATTCCAGCCTCAAATGTCTCAAGTTGCTGAACGTCCTGACCTTCAACATATCCGTCTTTTGCAAGTTGGCTTATAATAGAGCCAGCCCCGTGGTATCTGAGTCCGCCTGCATGAATGCTTGCAGGCTCAAAATCGTGGCCAAGAGTGTACATAGGAATAAGCGGAGTATAGCCCTCTGTGTCACCATAGTCATATCTGAATACGCCACGTGTGAGTTTAGGGCAAGAAGCGGGCTCAGCGGCAATAAACCTTGTCTTGTAACCATCCACCAGATTGTGACGAAGGAAAGGCAATGATATACCACCAAAGTTACTACCACCACCCAGGCAGGCTATTACCACATCGGGGTAATCACCGGCTATCTCCATCTGCTTCTCTGCCTCAAGACCTACAATGGTCTGATGGAACATAACGTGGTTAAGCACACTGCCAAGAGTGTACTTTGTATACGGGTCTTTCACAGCCTCCTCCACAGCCTCTGATATAGCCATACCAAGACTGCCTGATGTGCCTGGGAACTGCTCGCGCATTCTGCGTCCAACCTCAGTAGTGTCACTTGGAGAGGCGAAAACCTTGGCTCCGTAGGTGTTCATAACAGCCTTGCGGAAAGGCTTCTGCTCATAACTTACCTTAACCATATAGACTCTCAAATCAATTCCGAAGTGCTTGCAGGCAACACTCATAGCACTGCCCCACTGTCCCGCACCAGTCTCTGTTGTAATATGCTTGGTACCATCAATCTTGTTGTAGTACGCCTGCGGAATGGCGGAATTCAACTTATGGGAACCTACAGGGCTCACGCTCTCATTCTTAAAGTAAATCTTTGCAGGAGTGTCAAGCGCCTTCTCAAGTCCTGAAGCACGCACCAGCGGAGTCGGACGGTAAATCCTGTATAAGTTGAATACATCCTCAGGAATCTCTATCCAACGCTCCTGAGAGAGCTCCTGACGGGCTATTGACGGAGAGAAAATAGGCTCCAAATCCTCAACTGTAAGCGGCTTCATAGTCTTTGGATTGAGAGACGGAAGCGGCTTGTTAACCATATCCGGTATAATATTATACCATTGTCTTGGCATATCGTGTTCTTCAAGAACAATTTTTTTAGTAATCTTCATATTTGTTAATTTATTATTGTTAATATTATTATTGACCGCTGAAGCGGTCTTGTCCCTACGGGACCTACTGAGAAACATAGTAAAACAAAAAAGAGTCGGAAGGGTGATTCCTGCCGACTCCTTATGTAAACGTCATATAATTTTAATAGCAGCACCCACTTTAGTTAATACTAAAGCGCCACCACCAATAATTATATGTAACGTACAGATTCATCTTTCTGTTTTACTATGCTTCTTGTTCCTCTTTTGAAACGGCAAGTTTACCACGATAGTACCCGCAAGCACCACAAACTGTGTGGTAGATATATGGAGCACCGCAGTTAGGGCAGATTGCTACTGTTGGAGCAACCGCTACGTCGTGTGTTCTACGCTTTGCTGTTCTTGTTTTTGATTGTCTTCGTTTTGGATGTGCCATAATATTCTATCTTTTTAATTATTATTTCTTATTTTTTAACGCCTTAAGAGCATCCCATCTTGGGTCTGTTGACTCTTCTGAATCTTTACCTGACTGCCCATAGCCGTTTAATATCTCAAGCATCTTCTCATCACACTCACCATCCTTATGAACTCTTCTGAGCGGCAGTGACAGCAGAGCCATCTCAAAAATTGTCCACTCCAAATCAACCCCCGTCTCACTCTGTGCCAAAAGTATCAAATCCTCATCATCACTCTCTATGCCGTCATCATCTCTAACCCTTAGTTCCAAATGGTTTTCAGAGTCAATCTCCATAATACCCAAGCACCTGTCACATTTAACCTTCAACTTACCACTCAAATCTATCTCCATCAAGTAACTTTCACCAAGATTATTAACATTAACATTAACATCAAGTGAGCCACCCTCTATGTCAATTTTATCATCACCCTCAAAAAAATCATCGCCTATTTCATAGTGTACATTGAACGGGAACTTCTCCCTTGACCTTAACTCTATAAAGTACTTTTTGTCCATACCCTACAAAATTGCCCACAAAAGTACAACAAATTCAATATATACGCAAATAAAAATATATTTTTTTTACACCTAAAGAGTCAAGTATCAAGTGCGAAAATATTAAAAATGTTTGTAAAATTCTTTCATCGGGGTTGAGAACTTTAATTTTTCTCTCGGTCTCCTGTTTATTTTATATTGAACTTCCTTTA
>JAZLIE010000113.1:0-45959 GCA_045617165.1 Candidatus Enterocola sp.
CCAAAAACTGCCGAACTCTCATCTGTTAATTATTAATTATTAATTGTTAATTATTTAAAATTGGAAGCTCAATGAAACCCTCACACCGTTCACCCAGATATTCTTATGGTCTGTTTGTGTGAGGCGGCGAACATAGTCAATACGTAATATCTTAAGAATATTATCTATACCTACGCTGAATTCCATATATGGGTCACGCCAATCCATTGCGTATGTACCATCCGGGAATGCAAGCAGGTTCTTATTGTACATTGGGTTGTTCTTCTCTGAGAGGTGACCCCAGTAGAGTTTGAATCCAAACACCTCACGCAGCTGTGCTTTTTTGACGCCCGGAATTGAGTTGAAAATCAAGTTTGTATGAAGACCCAGATCAAGAGAGGCGAAGTTGTCCGCCACAAACTCAAGAGGGTTAACCTGGCTGAAAGACTCATCCATAACGGTAAATGAGGTATTTGAGTTAGGCATATTCAAATATGGATATGCACAATCACCTGTCCAAATCTTTCCAGCCTTTATAGTAAGGTCAATACGTCCGTAGGCGTTCAGAAAGAAACGCTGCAAGTATTTGAACTCAGTCTTCTGATAACCGTACTCCGCTTTAAGGAATCCTGCGAAACTTGCCTTGTGTGTCAGTTCAAATACAGGATGCGGGTTCTTCAGGTTAAAACGGTATATGCGTCCTTGAGCGAACTTCTCCTTTGGAGCGTATCGTAGTTTAATACCAACCTCATTATTGTGGAGATATTGCAGATTCTCATATTTAGGTGTCTCCAATGGACCCGATGTCTCTTTTCTGAATATAAGGTTTCCTGTACTCTCCTCAAGTTCATATAGAATCCATGGTTGCACGGAGAAGCCTGTGCGGCTCTCAAACGTATATGTAAGTTTACCTTGTGTATAGTACATCATATTATATACAGGCATGCGTTTGATAGAGTAGAAAAGGTTATCAGATAGCGTTGAGCCAGGTTGCTCACCTATTGTTCTTATGTCAGACGCCGCTGATAGCTGTATGGAGTGTATAGGGAACTCACGTGGATGATATTTTTTCTCATTGAATGAGTATTCAAGAGTACCGCCGTATTTCATTCTGTTATCTCCGAATCCGAAAGCCATATAACCGCTTGCAAAGAAATTTGGGAAGAGGTTAGCGGTGGTCTCACCACACATTTTCAGACGGAAACCCTCTATGGCGTTTGAAGAGAACATTGTGTAAACAGGACCAATGTCAAACTTGCTCACTTTGTCGGTTCTTATATATCCCTTGATAAGAGTCTCCGCTATCCATAGAATACCTTTGACCACGGGGTGTTTCTGTAGTTTTGATATCAATGACGCCATCTTTGACTCATTGAAAGAGAGTGAATCGGGACGCTGTGACGCCCAAAATGTGCTGTCTTTTTCAACCGCCCCTTTCAATTCTAACACATCACCTGGTATTGAACGCATTACAGAGTCATTAGGTTCATTGAACTTATAGTTTGAGAAGTTTCTTGTGCGTTCCAGATATACACTCTGTGTGCCCTTGACAACGGCAAGCTCAGTGACAAGCTTATCATTCTTGAGTTCCATAATACCCTGAGCATCCTTTTCATACGTCTGCTCAATGTGAAGACCTTCAATATAGTTTATGTTAGTGTTTTTGGGAACGTCAAGGTTAACATCTTTGATGGCAAGTGTGGCTGAATCCACTGATATGAATCCCATAAACCCGTAGTTGGCAGAGTTGAACGGGGTGAATCCAAGCCTTATGTATTTGGTGTTGTCAACCGCAATGGTGTCTTTAATGAAGAATTTGTAAAAGTCAGGAGCCATTTTTGAAAGCGGTCCTACAAAAGGTTTGAAACCTATCATTACGGAACTGCTGTATATGTCCATATCCTTGAACAACTCCTCTGTGAATGAGTCTAACCAACCTTCGGCAAAAATCTCATCATCAATACCCTGGCTTGTCTTGCCCTTTATTATTTTCTTAAAATCTTTTGGGTTCTGTCTGTAGTATTGTGTCATACTCCACTCTTTGAGAGATGTGAGCAAAGTTGTCTTTCCACTGATGATTGATGTGTCGGCCTGTTGTGTTATCTCACTGATACCAAGTGCGTTTGATACTTTCTTGGAGACATCTGTGAACCCCATCACCTGTTTCTCATACGTGTCACGCTGATAATATTTACAACCCTCCATACGGTTATCATTCTTCTCTGCTATGATACGCTTTATAAGCTCAACGGCAGGGTTGTTCTTTTTTGAGTATGAGTTCTTTGCTGTAACCTGCACCTCTTCAAGTTGATAGTCGGTAGGCTGCAACTTTATGTTGATTTTTCTTCCTAACGGATACTTTTTCAGGGATATTGTACGTGAATTATATCCTAAGAATGAGAAAATCAGGTTCTGGTCAGGATTTGCGTTAATAGAGAAGTTTCCGTCAAAATCAGTGATATCCCCGAACATTGTGCCCTCAATCTGTATTGAGATACCTGGAAGAGTCTCTCCTGAAATGGAATCAGTGACAAGTCCTATGTATGTCTCAGCGTATGAAATCGCCGATAAAACACACAGGAATAACGCCAGTAATATCTTTTTTGACAAAGCCATTTCTCAATGAGAAATTATAACTTGTAAAGATAATGATTTTTTTACTAATTTTGTCACTCCCTATGGCACATAGTTACCAAGGTATGTGATTTTATTTCAAAAGTGTTACTGAATCAGAGAGTTATAGAGTTTTTGAAAAATTGGACTTTGCCGGTTGCAATTGTTACAGGCATAGGTTCATACCTTGCGTTCCACTATGCAGGCTTCTCACCAGAGGTGCATTATGCCGCTGAACTGGGAATAGCCATACTGCAACCTATATTAATCTTCTTAATGCTCTTTCTTGCCTTCTGCCACGTGTCAGTAAGTGATATGAAGATGAAAAAGTGGCATTGGTGGCTGCTTCTTATTCAAATTACGGCGTCAACAATATTGGCTTTCATTGCATTGCCACTTACAGACGGTTGGAAAATAGTTGCTGAGGCTGCCTTCTGTTGTGTTGTTTGTCCTACGGCAACGGCATCAGCAATAATTACATCAAAACTTGACGGCAGCATTGCAGACTGCTCCACATACGTAATAATAAGTAATCTGCTTGCGTCAGTTCTTATTCCACTTTTTGTGCCGCTGCTGAACCCTGTTGACGGGCAGACATTCCTGACTATGTTTCTTCAACTTGCCGCAAAGTTTTTCCCGCTTCTGATAGGTCCGCTGCTCCTTGCTTGGCTTATACGCTATACAATGCCAAAGTTTAACAATTGGTTGCTTAAGCAAAAGGAGTGGGCTTTCTACTTATGGCTGATAGCGCTACCTATAGCAATAATAATTGCCACTAAGGCTCTGTTTCATAGCAATATAACTCTATGGACATTCATAGGGGTGGCTGTTGTCTCGCTTGGTTGTTGCCTTATTCAGTTTCATATAGGGCATAAGATAGGCACTCGTTATGGAGACAGGGTTACAACAGGTCAGGCTATGGGTCAGAAGAACACAGGCTTTATAATTTGGGTTGCATACACATTTATGGCACCGGTAAACGCTGTTGCCGGAGGACTCTACTGCGTATGGCATAACAATATGAACGCATGGCAGTTATACAAGCACAAAAAGGCTAAAGCCGCTCACTTGAAATAGTTTATGCGCATAGCGTCCTTAACTTCATCAAGGGTTTTAGCGGCAATCTCACGGGCGGTGATACTTCCTTTACGCAGAATCTCATAAACAGCCGCAGGGTCTTTTGCAAACTCCTTCCTACGCTCACGTATAGGGGCAAGTTCCTCTTCAAGAATAGAACCAAGCAGTTTCTTAACCTTCATATCACCCAGACCGCCACGTGTGTAGTGGTCTTTAAGTTCTTGAAGATTGCTGTATTCAGGCAGATATTTTGCAAAATGCTCATCATGGCAGAATGCGTCAAGGTATGTGAAGACCACATTACCCTCTAATTTGCCAGGGTCTGTAATCTTAATATGAGTAGGGTCTGTGTACATTGAACGCACTTTCTGTGAGAGTGTGTCAGCCTCCTCACTAAGATATATGCAGTTTCCAAGTGATTTGCTCATCTTTGCCTTGCCGTCAACTCCAGGTAGACGCATACAAGCCTGATTATCAGGGAGTAATATCTTTGGCTCAACAAGTGTCTCTCCGTAGGCGTTATTAAAGCGGCGTACAATCTCCACGCACTGCTCAATCATAGGTGCCTGGTCAATACCCACGGGAACTGTAGTAGCCTTGAAGGCGGTGATATCAGCCGCCTGAGATATAGGGTAGGTGAAGAATCCTACAGGTATGCTCTCATCGGCAAAGCCACGCATCTTTATCTCTGTCTTTACTGTAGGGTTGCGTTGCAGGCGTGCCACTGAAACAAGATTCATATAGTAGAATGTGAGTTCACATAGTTCAGGAATCATTGATTGTATGAAGAGAGTGCTCTTCTGAGGGTCAAGCCCGCATGCAAGATAGTCAAGCGCCACCTCAATGATATTGTCTCTAACCTTTCCCGGATTATCCGCATTATCTGTAAGTGCCTGTGCGTCAGCAATCATTATAAGCACTTTATCAAACTCTCCTGAGTTTTGCAGCGTAACTCTACGACGCAGTGAACCCACATAATGCCCTATATGTAATTTGCCGGTAGGGCGGTCTCCCGTTAAAATAATCTTATTCATAATATTGGTGATTCGGTGATTCGGTGATTCGGTGATTCGATTCCACGATTCACCGATTCGCCGATTCCACGATTACTCTTCTGGTGCGTTAATGTAAATGTAAACACTCTTCCCGCCTATCATCAGGGTGTTCTCTCCAGATACTGCTATAGGCGTGTTTTTCTTAACTTTCAATCCCTCTTCAAGGTTAATCTCATTTATATCTCCTACAAGTTTCCAGTTACCCTCAGGCAGGTTGAAGTTGAGATTGTACCCGAAATCACCTGCGTTGATAAGTACAAGAACCTTATCATCAACAAGATAGCCCAGAACGCTCTGCTCATCTTCAGGAGCAAAGAACTTGTAATAACCTTCAGGTACAGCGTCGCAAGTACGGAACACTTTGCCATACTCTGAGTTACGTAGTGCGGCAAGTCCTTTCCAGTAGGCAAGCATATTCTTGTAGTCATTCTTGTTCTCCTTGTTTGGTTTCTGACCTACAAGTTCCCAATGGTAGTCATTAGCCTCACGGCAGTTGTATGAGTCACGGTAGCCGTGTATGTAAACATTGAAGTTCTTTGTGTGTTTTACAATCTCCATCATAGGAGCGTAAGCCTTACTTCTCATAAACTCTGAACCACCGTGCAGTACAATAGGACCTGTGGTTGTGAACATAAGAAGTGCGGCAATCTTGTACTCCTTCTGGTCAACGTGGAAACGTCCGTCAAAGTCCTCTCCGCCAAATTGGTCAGCAAGGGCGAAGTTATCGTGGATGTCAAGGTATGTTATACCGCTGCAAGGGTTCTTGTCATCTTTGTAGGTGCATGTCAGACCCTTCATTACATTGTCTCTCTCAGAGAATTTGCCACCAGCCCAACCACGGTCTGTCTTCGGGTCTTTCAGTTCAAATGTGGCACCCTTGTAGGCATTGCGGCTCTCATCTTGGAAGTAGCATATAGGAGCGTCCTCTTTATACCAATCCCAATCAGGATTATTCTCATACTCAGGATCATTTGAGCCAATCCAAGGCTCTCCGTAGAGAATCTTGTCATATCCGATGGTCTCTCTAAGTTTCAGAAGTGTCTGCTGGTCCATCTGACCTGCAAGGTCAATACGGAATCCGTCAATACCGAACTCATTTATGTAGTACATACATTGGTCAATGAGCCAGCGTTGTGTCATAGGTCGGTTCTCTGTCTTAACCTCATTGCCGTATCCGCCTATATGTTCAAAATTCTTTGTGCGGTAGTAATATTGCTTGTCAAAGCCGTTGAAGTTGAAGTTCCAGTTGTGCCCCTCCATATCCTCTGCAGTATGGTTTGGAACAAGGTCAATGATTACGGCTATGCCGGCATCGTGGAAGGCTTGTACAAGGTCACGGAACTGGTCACGCTCCGCACCGTTCTCAGAACCTTTGACCCTGTAACGGCTCTCAACAGCCATAGCGAATGATGTGCGGTAACCCCATTGGTAGTTCTCCTCAGAGATACCTTGCGCAATCATAAAGGAGTCATCTTTGAAAGCCTCCCTCCACTCATCATCTGGAATGTGCAGATACTCCTGCATAGGCTGTAGGTGAACAGTGTTTATACCAAGTTCAAGCAGATGGTCAAATCCAACTTTCTCTTTGTTCTTGTTCACCAAACCTCTGGTAATCATACCTGTCATAGTGCCTTTCAGGCTGTCAGGCAGTGGAAGTTTGTCTGTGAAGTCCTGCACGTGAACCTCATATGATATAACATCTTTCATTGCCGGAATACCGTTTTTGAGCGGTGTGGCAGGTACTGTGCGGTGCCATACACGGCATTTACCAAATGTGTCATCACTAACACGTGCGTAAGGGTCATTTATATGTACAGGGTGAGTCTCAAAGAAACGGTTGCCCGGGTCATTGAAACCGTGAACGGTAAAGTCATACCAAACGCCGGCAAGGTCTTGCTCAAACTTATATTCCCATACGCCGTCATTGTCTTTACTCATCTCATACTCCCCGATGGTAGGAATAGAGTCATTTTTATCATTATAAAGATATAGCACTACATTTGTGGCACGTGGTGCGAATACACGGAAAGTTGTAACGCTGTCATCAACATTGGCACCCAACTCCTTGGTAGAGTAGAGTGTGCGGAACCAACCGTCATATGAGCAAATGGCTTTCTGTTTAAGTGGCAGAAACTCAAGATAATATACACGGCGTATGTCAATAGGCTCTGCAGGAGAGATAAGCGTTGTCTTTGCTCCGTTAGGCATTACACCGGCAATCTTTATCTCCTTGCCCTCTGCGTTTGTAAGTCTGTAATCCTCTATCTTTGTAGTACGTCCGTCTCCAATCTCAGCCCAGATGGCTCCTGACTGAAGCAGTTCAGCCTTCATTTGGAACACCTCTGCCTGAGGCTTGAATACAAGATTTCCGTTCTTTTGGTTAGGCGCTCCGCTCCACGGGTCTATCCAGTCACCGTCATTTATGCGGAACTTGAATTGTGAGTTGCTCTTTATTACAGCCTCATCGGTGTTGTCAAATGAGAGTACCCATTGGTTGCCCACCTTCTTCAAATCCCATTTGGTCTCAGTAGTTGAGGCGTCCCAGCCACGGAACTCACCTGTTACAAAGACTCTTTGCGGTTGCATATTGTAGAGTCCTTCATCAAAAATGAAAGTAACATTGTCTCCAAAGTCACTGTAACATTGGTTCACCTGGTCTGGCGTGAATGACTGTGCCAACAAGGTTGCAGATGCAAGAAGAGAGGTTAGGAGTAAAATTAATTTTCTCATAATATTAATTGGGCTTTATTAATAGTTTTATGTTAGGAATTTATATGTACCCATTCCAGTGGCTCATACCTTCTGTGAAGGTATTCGGCCCTCCCGCAACGGTTCTGTGAACCTACGGGTCCCTCCCACTATACGACTGCGTGGGTGCAGACGCACTGTTATGGGTATATATAAATTCCTAATAAACCATAAAACTATGGTTTATTATATAAAATACAAAATTAAGATTTTTTTTCTAAATATCAATCTTTTTGCCTTGAGAGTTTTTTACTTCTGATGAAACCTCCTGCACCATACTCTTAAGTTCTCCCATAAAAGTTTCCATTGAGTATGTGCCGTGCTCTATGTCACGCATCTTCTTTTCCCACATACCTGTAAGTGTGGCACTTTTAAGTAGTTCATTCTCAATGGTGTCAATAAGTTCAATGCCTGTTCTGGTTGCCACGATGCGTTTCTTGTCCCTGACAATATAGTTCCTCTTGAACAGTGTCTCAATTATGGCGGCACGTGTTGACGGACGTCCTATGCCGTTCTCTTTCATAAGGTCACGCAACTCATCATCATCAACACTCTTGCCTGCGGTCTCCATCGCACGTAGCAGGCTTGCCTCTGAATAGTACTTTGGCGGTTGTGTCATTTTCTCTGCCAAAGACGGTGTGTGTGGTCCTTTCTCACCTTTTGTAAAATCCGGTAACACGTCCGCCTCATCATCTTTTTTCTCCGCCTTGTCATTTGGGAAGAGGGCTCTCCATCCCGGTTCAAGTATCACTTTCCCCGATACTCGGAACTCAACATCGCCGCTCTTACCCTCCACCACAGTGTTCGCAACTTTACAATCGGGGTAGAAAACAGCAATAAACCTGCGGACAATAATGTCATACACCCATTTCTCATCAGGCGTGAAATTGTTAAAAAACTTGCCTGTAGGTATTATGGCGTGGTGGTCTGTCACCTTCTTGTCATTAAAGACTGTGGAGTCCTTTCTGAGTTTAACGCCTTTTAGCGGTTCAGTAAATTTCTGATACGGTGTCAGACCTGCAAGTATCTGCGGTACTTTAGGATATACATCGTTTGGAAGATATGTGGTGTCCACTCTTGGGTAAGTGGCAAGTTTCTTTTCATAAAGGCTTTGTATTATCTGTAAAGTCTTTTCAGCACTATAACCAAACCGTTTGTTGCACTCCACTTGCAGTGATGTAAGGTCAAACAGGCGAGGAGCAAGTTCCTTACCGTTTTTCTTTTCAACAGATGTCACCTCAAATTCCTTTCCCTCAATATCTTGTAGAGCCTTTTCAGCATCCTCTTTCTTGTCAAATCTGCCTTGTTTTACGCTGAATGTGGCATTGCGGTAAACGGTCTTAAGTTCCCAGTATGGTTGTGGTACAAAGTTGTCTATCTCCTTTTGCCTCTTTACAACAAGCGCAAGGGTAGGGGTCTGCACTCTACCTACGCTTAAAACACCTTTGCCATTCCCATATTTAATTGTATATAAGCGTGTTGCGTTTATACCAAGTAACCAATCCCCGATGGCACGGGCACAACCTGCCGCAAACAGGGTGTCAAATTTTGATGAGTCATAGAGGTTGTTGAACCCCTCTTTTATAGCCTCTTCTGTAAGTGATGAAATCCACAGACGTTTTACGGGTTTCTTTGCCTTGGTGCATTGCAGCACCCATCGTTGTATAACCTCACCCTCTTGCCCGGCATCACCGCAGTTCACTATCTCATCTGCCTCATTAAATAGTTTCTCTATAACGGCAAACTGTTTCTTCACCCCCTCATCATCCATTACCCTGATACCAAACTTATCTGGTATCATAGGTATCTCACTCATACGCCACGCTTTCCAACGCTCATTGTATTCGTGGGGTTCCTTTAGAGTGCATAGATGCCCGTAGGTCCAGGTAACCTGATATCCGTTACCCTCCATATATCCGTCACGCTTTTGAGTCGCCCCCAAAACCGCCGCTATCTCTCGTGCTACTGATGGCTTTTCTGCAATGCAAACTTTCATAAAAATTAAAAATATTACATCTTGTACTCCTGCCTGTCAAGAATTGACCAGCCAAGGGGAACCGAATCAGAGTATTTACAAGCCCTTGTATTGTTCCGTCTCTTCAATAGGCATAACCTCCTTTATGGTTTTAGACAGCCGATTGGAACGACATACACACCATCGATTGTACGAATCCCTGCATATTTTCCGACAGCGGTAAGAACCATTAGGAATGATGGGGCTTTCATTTTTGTTGTGTCTATCTTAGATGCAAGTTCCTTTAGGGTTGTAACACCCTTCTCTATATGGTTTATACCTCCTAATTTAATTTCAACCAAGCCATAAGTACCATCGCTTCTATGTATAACGGCATCACATTCCAAGCCCGACGAATCTCTGTAGTGATACACCTCTCCATCCAATGCATCCGCATATATTCGCAAATCACGAACTGCCATTGCCTCAAAGAAAAACCCAAAAGAGTGTAAGTCATTTATTAAATCACTCGGACTTACAGCCAATGCTGATGTGGCAATACTGGGATCAATAAGATAGCGCGTATTTGAATTTTGTATTGCAGTTTTACTACGGATATTCGGATTCCAAGCTGGCATATCCTCTATGACAAATAGTTTACGCAAGGCATCTGCGTAGTCTGCAATAGTCTCATCACTAATGCTTTGATTGTCATTTTGAAGAATATCTTCCTTCATCTTGCAATAACTTACCGCACTACCTTGGTTGCGTGCATACGAACGTAGTAAGAGTCTGGTACGCTCACTACTGCGACGAACTTTATCCACACGATGAATATCCACCTTATAAATAGCTTCAAAATAATCACGAGCCTCTCCTAATGCTAACTTGTCTTTTAAAAGAGTAGCACGAGGCCAGCCACCACGACAGAGTAGAAACGCAACATCTTCCAGCGTAAGATGATTCTCTTGTGATTCAATAACTTTACCGTCAAAGATATCTTGTAAACTGATGCTGCCAGTAGATTCTCCCGATTCCCATAAACTCATCGGGCGCATAAACAAACGACCTATGCGACCAGTACCGCTGTGTCTGAGTTTTTCCTGCTCAATAGGGACACTACTTCCTGTTAGAATAAATTGACCGAATGGATCTCGTTTATCTACCTCGCTACGAACCATATCCCATAGAACAGGAATACTTTGCCACTCGTCAATCAAACGAGGAGTCTCTCCCTCCAGTAGTTTTTTTGGGCGGAATTGTATATCTTCCTCCGCTTCCGCCAAGATACCGCTGTCACCTAAATCCAACATACTGCCCGCAACTTGCTTGGCTGTTGTTGTCTTGCCGCACCACTTAGGTCCTTCTATTAATATGGCTCCTTTTGCTTGCAATTTCTGCTCAAGAAGAGCATCAGCCACACGATGTTTGTACTTCATAACTCAAATTTTCAGAAATATAGCACAAATATACTGTAATATAGTGACTTATGCAAATTATTCGGAAACTCTTCACAATTTCATTCGGAAACTTTTGATAATTTTATTCGGGAACTTTTGAGTTAATTCTTTAGGCAACGCACAGTCCGACCGACATTCTTAGCAATATAACCACTATCCAAAATGTCAGTATTATAAGAGAGGTTGCGACAGTAAGCGTTATAATCATCGTCATTAAATGGAGTAGCTGTCCAAAAAGTGATATAGTTACCAACGTAACTGACTACACAACCCATTGAACTGCCCGCAGGCAGAGCCGCAAAACCATAGGTGTCAAGCCCAAGTTTATAGATGTCATCACCATTATACCAACCTGATGTTGTCTTTAGATGCTTGCCTGCAGTACGTTTGCCTTTCTCATCTGTCTTTTCAATATAATCTTTTAGAGTCTGCCATTCAGCATCTGTTGGTATATGCCATCCGTTAGGGCATATACCCTGTCTGCTGCCTGTGAAGGCAGTTGTTTGTTGCTGACCGTCAGCAACACCAACCGCCGCCGCCCAATTATAGAGGTATCCTAATTGGGCAACCTGTTCATCAGTAAGGTTATCTCCATATTGTTGACTATATTGATCCCATTTACTCCTTTCTGAGGCATCGGTATAGTATGGGGTATTTACAAAATTTTCTGATGTTGTTAGAACGGTGTATCTGCCCTCTTTGTATGCCTCCGATTGAGTATCATACTTGCTACAGCGATAGTTCTCCGCCATCCATACCTGTGTGCCTATTGTCACCTGTGGGTAATCTGATGCCTTGCACTTCTCTTTTAATGACGGTTGGGTGAAACTGATGCTATCCACATTTGAAATCAAGAACTCTGTTTGTGTGCCATCATTGTTATATACCCAAAACTTCGTCTGTGCCACCGCACATAGTGCAAACAGCAGAGACATTGTAAAGCAAGTCAGTTTTCTCATAATTATATATAGGTCGTTTTCGGCTTCTATGTATTCACAAAAACATTACTTGGAACTTTGTTCCAAAAGTAATGTTTTTGTTGGTTGGTCACAGACTTCTGATGGACCAAAGTATTGTATTGGACCTGGGTAGATATATGATGTCTCAATAGCCCATTTGTCACGGTTTGCCGCAAAGAACTTGAATGGCGCGCCGTCAAGTTCAACAAGGGCTTTACGTATTACAGGCTTCATCTCACCGTGGCGACGCTCCATATTCATCATCATAGTGATAGGAACACCAGCGGCAACCCACTCATCAGATGACTTTGTAGTGTTCTTGATAAGTGACATATAGCCTGTTTTGCCAGAGCCAATAAGTTGGGCGGCGTTGTAGCCAAGACTGTAGCAATAGTCAGCGTCAAAGTTAGAAGGAGCGGCGCAGCGTCCCTCATAACCAAAGAAGTGACCCAAAGCAGAGAACTTGCCATCATATTTACCCTCTTTCTTCATATCAGCAAGGCGTTTCTTAACCATCTCTATAAGAAGTTTCTCAGTCTCAATAAGTGAAACCTGAACATTGCCGTGAGGGTCACGTTCAAGTGTAAGCTGCTTTGCAATAGCCTCTGGAAGTGAAGCATATACAGCGGCACTTGCGGCTGAAAGTTGAGCAACTGCCTTCTTAACATCACTCTCCTTAGCAAGCAGGTCATTGAGTTCAGAGATAAGGATATTCATCTCAGGAATAAACTCTATCAAGCCCTCTGGTATTATTGCAACACCAAAATTATTACCACGAGCGGCACGGGCCGCTACCTTATCGGCAATATCATTAACAATTTGGGCAAGGGTCATCTTCTTAGCCTCAACCTCCTCTGAAACTATACATACGTTTGGTTGTGTCTGAAGTCCGCACTCAAGAGCGATGTGAGAAGCGCTACGACCCATAACCTTAATGAAGTGCCAATATTTCTTAGCGGAGTTGGCATCACGCATAATGTTGCCAATAACCTCTGAATAAACCTTGCAAGCGGTGTCAAAACCAAATGATGTCTCAATCTGGCTGTTCTTAAGGTCACCGTCAATAGTCTTAGGACAACCTATAACCTGAATACCGCACTGTTTTTGCAGATAGTACTCTGCAAGCACGCATGCATTTGTATTTGAATCATCACCGCCTATAATTACAAGTGCCTTGATGCCCAGTTGGTTACAAATCTCAATGCCACTGTCAAATTGGTCTTGTTTCTCAAGTTTTGTTCTGCCTGAGCCAATTATGTCAAAGCCACCTGTATTACGGTAATCATCAATAATATCTGATGTGAGTTCAATATATTTGTGTTCAATAAGTCCGCTTGGACCTCCAAGAAATCCATAGAGTTTGTTGCTCTTGTTCATTGCTTTAAGACCGTCAAACAAACCTGAAATCACATTGTGACCGCCGGGAGCCTGACCACCTGAAAGTATGACACCAACATTCATTGCAGGAAGAGACTTTGCTCTGCAAGTCTTTGCAAATGTCACAACAGGCATTCCGTAAGTGTTAGGGAACAGTTTCTTAATCTCCGCCTGGTCTGCTACAGACTCTGTAGCCTCACCCTCTTTAATGGCGACAGCACCTTTAAGTGCCTTAGGTAGCTTTGGCTGATATGCAGCCCTTGCTATTTGCAACGCGCTTTTGTTATTCATAGTTATATGTTTTATGTGTTTGAATATTTATTTTGCATTGTCGCTCCATGAAGCAGGTGCAAATTTAGCAATAAATTTTCAAATTTCAATTTTCAAATTTCAATTTTGTTTTGAGAATTCGCAACCGCAGTATAGTTGGTTGTAAAATCCGTTTTCTTTAAGTAGTTCGGCGCGGCGTTGCTGAAGTCCGCCCTTGCGCCAGTTCTTAGCCAGGAATGTTACGCCTTCATACCCCGATACGGCATGGTTTCCCGCCTCCTCAATCTGTTCAAGGCTTTTCCAGCGTGATGATGCAAGGGTAGTGGCAATGGTGTCAAAACCACGCTCAACGGCAACTTGAGCGGTGCGTCTGAGTCGCATCTCAAAGCAGAGCAGGCATCTGCCTCCACGCTCCTTGTCTCCCTCGTGGCCCGCTATGCATGCTTTCCAGGCATCGTGGTCATAGTCACCGTCAATAATCTCCACTCCAAGTTTTGCCGCATACCTTACAATCTCACCCTTGCGAATCTCATACTCCTCATGTGGGAATATGTTTGGGTTATAGAAAAACAAAGTGGGATGGATGCCGTTATTCAGCATCCACTCCAGTATAGCGGCACTGCACGGTGCGCAACAGCAATGTAGAAGTACTTTTTGCAACTCTCTATTTTAACTTCTTGAAATAACCTGTAGCAGAGATTGGAAGTACCGAAGTCTCAATGGTATATGGTACAGAGAGAATACCATCTGAGTATGTGGCGTCAACCGTTACCTTCCCGGATTTGAAGGAAACTATATCTTTCTTGTATGACCAAGTACCATCTTTTGTGGTTCCGTCCTGAGGCAGTATAACAGAAAATGTATTGTCAGTGTTTATTGTAGCTGTTGCTTTATCAATAAACGGTACAGCACTGTAGTAAAGCGGATTTGCCTTAATCTCATCAACGGTCATTTTCTGCCCTAACACTGATGCAGACTCAAGTTTCCACTCTCCCGTCAGGAATGACGTATCCTCTTTTTTCTCACAAGAGGTAAACACACACATCGCCGCAAGCGATAGAATTGATAAAATTGCATAAGTCTTTTTCATAATATACTAAATTATAAGATTAAGAGTACAAATTTAATGATTTTTCACAAATTAAAAACTCAGATTGTAAGTTATTGATGGTACTATTGAGAATAAATATGTTAAATCAGCATATTGTGTGTTGGTTTTGGGGTCTGTGGCAAAACTAATCATCCAGGCGTTGTGACGACAATATACATTGTAAAGTGAAATATTCAGATTATGATTGTAACGTTTTTTCGCACCTTTGTTAAGGTCAAATGTGACAGCGAGGTCAAGGCGATGGTAGTCAGGCATTCTATATGTGTTCCTGCCTGCGTATAATGGTATTGTTTTCGGATAGCCGAAATCATTGAACTCAAAACGTTCATCCGGGGCGGACATAGGCTGTCCTGTCGCATAAACCCAGGTGGCGCTCACATCAATCCACTTGTTGATTTTATAATTTAGGAATATGTTTACACTATGAGGACGGTCTGCCGTAGAACGATATTCCTGACCATTGTTAATTCCTTCTATTGTGCGGAATGAGCGGGAATAAGTATAACTCAACCACCCTGTTATTTTGCCAGTGTCACGTCTGAGCATAAACTCAATACCGTATGAACGGCCTTTGCCTGTGCGGAACTGCTCATCTATATACTCATTTAGCATTATGTTTGCAAAATCTTTGAAATCAACAACATTATTGAGCCACTTGTAGTAACCCTCAACGCTTACTTGAAATTGGTCTTTATAAAAATTACAAACATAACCGGCTGAAACCTGATCGCATATTTCAGGCTTGATGTTAGGATTTGAAGCACGCCATACATCCAAGGGCGAGCCTGCGGTTGATGTCTTGACAAGGTGAAGGTACTGGGCTGTTCGTGAATAACTTGCTTTCAGAGACATATCTTCATAGAACTTCCAAGCCGCACCAAGACGAGGCTCAAGTGCCCAGTAGGTATTGTATATGCCTTTTGAGTACTCTGTAGTTCCAATGCGGTTATGGTTATTATCCAGAGTAAGTTCTGTTTGTGGCGCAATATTGTTAAACACTGACGCACGTAGTCCGTAATTCAGTGATACCGGACCATACTTCTGGTCATTTGACACAAAAACGCCACTCTCAAGAGAGTGTGTCGGAGGTATGTTTATGGATAGGTTTGAACTTATACCGTTGTCATTCATAGCCGCATCACCGCCTTTAATGTACTTATATGAAGTTGACAGACCGAATTTCAGAGTGTTATGAGTGTCAATAACCCAAGTGTAATCATGCTTAAATCCATAGTCGTTGATTTTTGATGTCCAGTCACCTGATAGATTGTTTATATGTCCTCCACCATTGTAATCATAAAAAGAGAAGATGAAATTAGTGTTTATGAAAAAGTTTTCATTCACTATGGCGTTCCAACGTGCCGTGGCGGCATAATTTGAGTATGTGAAACTTCCTGTTTTTGCGAGGGCAAGATAATCACGTCCTGCATACCCTGTAAAGAACAGATGATGCTTGTTTGATAATGTGGCGCTTAGTTTGGCGTTCAAATCAAAGAATGTAAGTCGCGTGTCTTTCAGGCTTGGCACAGCGGGTAGGAACATTCCTGCATAGAACACACGACCGGCGATGAAACCTGTAAGACGGTCTTTCACAAGTGGGCCTTCAACCATGATGCGTGAAGAGATAAGTCCTATGCCACCTTGACCGTGAAAACCGTCATTGCTTCCCTCTTTTGTTGTCACCTCAAGAATTGAGGACAGACGTCCGCCGTATTGCGCGGGCATATCTCCTTTATATATAGTGGCTTTATTGACAACATCATTGTTAAAGACGCTGAAAAAACCAAGGAAATGAGAGGGATTGTATATAGTGGCTCCGTCAAGCAGAACAAGGTTCTGGTCAGAAGTTCCGCCTCTTACGTTGTATGCTGAAGAACCCTCAGATGCAGAGACTATGCCAGGTAACATTTGAAGGCTTTTGATAACATCAACCTCACCAAACATAGCGGGCATCAGTTTTATCTTCTCAATAGACAATTTCTCCAATCCAAGATGAGGTGTTTCAAGACGCTTGCGTTCTGATTCTCCTTGAACTGTTATCTCATCAAGGTCTCCGCTCATCTCAGCCTCTGAAGCATCTTGTGCCACGATGCCTTGAATGCATTGGCATAGCAATAGTAATATGAGCATCCTTTTTTTCATTTATCTGATTTTTGGAATATCTCACGCCATTTGTAGCCGAAACGCTTCTTCATCTCTTCATCTTTCCAAGTGTTATCTTTATATGGGACAACAGCGCTACGCCTTGATATAGTATATACTCCGAAGGCTCCTACGGCACCACCTTGTATGTTTCCGGCAATTGGTCCCGCTGGTGTCATAAAGAATGGATTGTTTCCACCTGTGGCATCTTGACAGTTTAGCAGAAACTGATAGTAGTCATAACTGTGACAATTCAGTTCAACCACTATAGTGTCGTGTGGATAAACGGTAATTGTATCAAGCGGAGTCAGGAAATTGCGTCTGCCCACACTATATGCCGGGTAAAAAACATATTTGCCTTTAATAACTTCAGAGTCAAATATATTCAATGTATATTTGGTAACTGTGTTTGATATGTGGTAGTTATTGTAGGAGTCAAGCGAATCTCTTTTAGTTATAAGGTTAAGGTGTGCTCCGTAGTAGTATTGGGTATCACCTGGGTCTTTGAAGTAGCACATTGTTGATAGAGGGAAAAGAGAATCGTCAGGGTTGTTTGAGAATGTCTCAAGAGTCATATTCAGTAATTCCACTGTTGTTGGTGCCATTGCTTCTGCCGTATAAATCTCTTTAACACCATCATTGTTGAAATCAATGGAAACCTCAAGTCGGTAATTCTCTCCGCTTTTTGCACAAAAATCATTGCGGGTAAGGTATTGGCAAGGCAGAGTGTCATTAGGTGTAAGTCGTTCTCCGTTGATATAAACCTCCGCCGATGGCACATCATTAAGATTGTTTGAATCAAAGTAACCACCTGTCTTAGAAAGATTAATGGCGTATTGCCCAGGTTCAGTGCAAACATAGCCTGTAATAACAAGCTGGGCTTCCCCACCTGTTGTCTTGAAATCATATCGCTCAGTACACGCTGTAAGTGTAACAAGCACTGACAATATTATTGTCTTGAAATAGCAGGCTTTCCGGAAGATCATTAATGTCGCTGGTTTTGTCCGTTTTTCCGTGACAAAATTATCTGTTTTTGTTTGTTTTTCCAAGAATTTAACGCAAAATACCCCGATGCCATTATTGACATCGGGGTATTTTTGTGCGACTAAGCCACTCTCTGAGGGAGGGGTTTGGGGTGGGGTCAGAAAAGGTATGGTTTTAATTGCCTATGCAATTAAAACCAGCGGACGTAGCAGAAATCCATACGGTGTGGAAGGTCTGCGTTCTTTGGGAAGAGACGGAAGGCACATTTAAATGAACCACTGCTCATAGGAGAGTCAATAAGTTGGAATGTAACCTTTGTTCCCTCAACCTTTACCTGGTCATATTCAAGTGTGCGGTATAGTTGGTCAACACCGTCAACCATCTGTGTGCATACATACTCAACACCAAAGCTGTTAACCAACGCAGGGTCTTTAACATCAATTGTAATTGTGCTGTTGTACTTATTGGCAGATGATACCACATTTGTGAACTGTTCAGAGAGTTGAATGTCTGTAATCTCAATGCTATCCCATACAGATGCCACTTTCTCCTTCCAAGCAACAATCTCCTTAGCCTTAGCATAGCCAGAAGCTTTAAGAGCCTTAAGACGCTTGCCTTGCTTGCTGTAGAAACGCTCAATGTAATCATCAAGCATACGCTTTGTTGTGTATGTAGGAGTAATCTTAGCGAATGAGTTCTTTATGAATTGAATCCAACGTGGTGAGAAGCCAGATGAGTTGAAATCAAAGTATAGAGGAATAATCTCATTCTCAAGCATTGAGTAGATGGTGGCTGCGTCAAGTTGGTCTTGGTGTGGCTGATAGGTGTAGGTGCGCTTGTCTGTAAGAGCCCAACCTGCATCTTTCTTATAGCCCTCATACCACCAACCGTCAAGTACTGAGAAGTTAAGCACACCGTTCATCTGAGCCTTCTCACCAGATGTACCTGATGCCTCAAGCGGACGTGTAGGTGTGTTCAACCAGATATCAACACCTGAGATAAGTCTCTTTGCAAGAGCCATATCATAGTTCTCAAGGAATATGATTTTGCCAAGGAACTCAGGACGGCGTGAAATCTCTATAATGTTCTGGATAAGTTTCTGACCACCTGCATCTGCCGGGTGAGCCTTACCTGTGAATATGAATTGAACAGGACGTGTAGGGTTGTTTACAATCTTCTCAAGACGCTCAAGGTCTGTGAAGAGAAGGTGTGCGCGTTTGTATGTTGCAAATCTACGACCGAAACCAATTGTAAGGGCGTTAGGGTTAATCTTACCCATAATCTTAACAATACGTGATGGGTCTCCCTGATTTTGAAGCCAACTTTGAGCGAATCTTGTCTTAATGTAGTCTATGAGACCGCTCTTAAGTTGTGTGCGTATTTTCCAAATCTCTTCATCGGGTACATTGTAGATGCCTTCCCAATGTGCGAGATTTGATTGGTCTGAAAGGAATTTCTCTCCAAAGTATTTCTTGTGAAGCTCTTTCCACTCTTTTCTTGCCCAAGTTGGGTAGTGTACGCCGTTTGTAACCCAACTAACGTGTAGTTCATCTGGGAAGTATCCGTCCCAAATCTTCTTGAACATCTTTTGTGATACCTTGCCGTGGAGCCAGCTTACACCGTTAACCTCTTGACAGGTGTTGCAAGCGAACACTGTTACAGAGAACTTCTCTGTAAGGTCTCCAGGAACCTCACGACCCATATTCATAAAGTCTGACCAAGAGAGTCCGAGTTCATCTGCGAAACCGTTCATGTAGTGTTGGAACATCTGCTCATCAAACTTGTCGTGACCTGCAGGAACAGGTGTATGTGTTGTGAAGAGTCCTGATGCACGTACAACCTCAAGAGCCTCATTAAAGTTCAATCCCTCTCCCTTCATAAGGTCAAGCAGACGTTGAACGTTAAGGAATGCGGCGTGACCCTCATTGCAGTGGTAGATATCTTTCTTAATGCCAAGTGCGTTAAGAGCATAGATACCACCTATACCAAGAAGAATCTCCTGTTTCAAGCGGTGCTCATTGTCACCACCATAGAGGTGATAAGTTAATGTGCGGTCTTGCTCACTGTTCTCCTCTATGTCTGTGTCAAGAAGAATAAGGTCAACACGGCCAACTTTAACTTTCCATAGTTGTGCTATGATGTTGCGTCCAGGATAAGGAACTGCAATTTTTACAATGTTACCGTCTTTGTCTGTGATACGCTCCATTGGAAGTGTGTCAAACGCTTGTGCGTCATAAACAGCAATCTGCTCTCCATTCATTGAGAGTGATTGTGTGAAGTAACCGTAGCGATATAAGAAGCCTATTGCTGTCATATCAACGGCACAGTCACTTGCCTCTTTCAAATAGTCACCAGCAAGAACACCAAGACCACCTGAGTATATCTTGATTACTGATGTAAGACCATACTCCATTGAGAAGTATGCTACAGAAGGAACAGATTTTGTTGGTTTTACAGTCATATAAGCCTTGAAATCAGCGTAAACCTGATCCAATTTAGCCATAAAGACTGGGTTCTTTGCAAGAGCGTTAAAGTCCTCACTCTTAAGTTTCTGGATTAGCAGTACCGGGTTGCCTTGGCACTCATCCCAAAGTTGTGGGTTCATCTCTGAGAAAAGGTCTATTGCCTCATCATTCCAAACCCACCATAGATTGCCACTAAGTTCCATAAGCTTGTCAAAAGCCTTTGGAATCTGGAATTTAACTGTTACAGGACGCCAATTAGGATAGTTGGCATTGCTTACTTGTAGTTTCATCTCTTATTTAAGTTGGTTTAAGTTAAATCAAATTTATGTGCCTTAAAAAAAAACTGCACAAACGCAAAGGTAACTTTTTTTGAAATATAAACGCTAACATTTCCCTAAAAAATGAGGTAAATGTTAATATCTTATTCCGTTTCGTTTCAAAAGTGCTTCTACTGTGGGCTTTTGTCCGCGGAACTGAAGGTATAGTGTCATAGGGTGAACGGTGCCGCCGGCCTGAAGCAGTCTCTTGAATTTAAGTGCTGTCTCAGGGTTTAGCACTCCCTTCTCTTTGAACAGTGCGAATGCGTCTGCGTCAAGTACCTCAGCCCACTTGTAACTGTAGTAGCCTGCCGCATAGCCGCCTGAGAATATATGCCCGAACGCGGTGCTTACGCAGGTACCTTCCAATGGTTTCATCAATGATGTCTTCTCACACGCCTTGCGTTCAAATGATTCAACCGTGCAGCCCTCTGATATGTGCCAAGGCTCTGTTATTGTGTGCCAAGCCATATCAAGGTATCCGAAGTTAAGTTGCCTTATGCAGGCGTAGGCAACGTGGTAGTTCTCTGTGTCACGTAGTTTCTTAATGAGTTCAGCGGGTATCTTCTCTCCTGTCTGGTAGTGTATTGCAACTTCATCAAGGAAACACTGCTCGTAAGCAAAGTTCTCCATTATTTGTGAAGGTAACTCCACAAAGTCACGATAGACGTTTGTTCCGCTGAGTGAACGGTATTTTGTGTTGGCGAGCATTCCGTGCAATGCGTGCCCGAATTCGTGAAGCAGTGTGGTAACCTCTCCAAAGGTGAGCAGTGATGGAGTGGAGTCTGTTGGAATGCTGAAGTTTGTTACTATTGATATGTATGGACGCTCACTTATGCCGTTTACGGTACGCTCACCACGGAACTCTGTCATCCATGCTCCACCCTGTTTTGACGCCCGTGGGAAAAAGTCTGCGTAGAATGTGGCTAAGTAGTTGCCATCATTGTCTGTAACATCATACACCTCAACATCGGGGTGATAACGGTCTATATTATTATTTAAGGTGAAGTGCAGTCCGTATAGTTTGCCGGCAAGTGAGAATACTCCCTTCTTAACTCTGCCAAGTTCAAAATAGGGTTTGACCATTCCTTCATTCAAATCATACTTCTCCTCTTTGAGTTTTTCACTGTAGTATGCCCAGTCCCACGGCTCTATGACAAATGTGCTGTCTCCTGATATGCGGCGGGCGTACTGTGTGAGTTCCGCCATCTCCTCACGTGCTTTTGGCATATAATTGTCATAAAGGTTGTCAAGAAGATTGTAAACACTCTCCTTGTTCTCAGCCATTGTGCGTTCCAGACTTTGATCTGCATAACACTTCTTACCCATTATGCGTGCTTTTTCAAGACGCTTGCATACAATTTGCTCAACAATGTGTGTGTTGTCATTCTCTCCGCCGCTGTTCCCCTTGCTATTATATTTAATGTATAGTTTCTTACGCAGTTCCCTGTTGTCAGCGAATTTCATAAATGCAAAGTAACTTGGCATTGTAAGGTTTACAACATATCCCTCCTCCCCTAACTCTTTGGCTCTCTGTGCCGCGGCGTCAAGTTCATAATCGGGTAGTCCGGCAAGTTTTGAGGCATCTTTGAATTGCATTGAGAATGAGTTGGTCTCTTTCAGCACATTCTGGCTGAACTGTAGTGTCAAGGTGCTCAGTTCCGTAGAGAGTTGGGCAAAGCGTGCCTTGTCATCAGCGTTAAGGTTTGCCCCTGAACGTACAAATGCCGTGTAGGTGTCTTCAAGCAGTTTCCTGTCCTCAGCGTCAAGGTTCAGGCTCTCTCTTGAGTCATAGACGCTTTTAACACGCTTGAACAGAGCCTCATTCTGCATTATCTCACTATTCTTTTTTGTCAGTATAGGGTTGTATTTTTGTGCAAGTGCGTCAAGTGAATCGTTTGTATTCGCCTCTGTAAGGTTGAAGAGTATGTTGCAAACCTTGTCAAGAGTCTCCGATGAGTATTCAAGAGCCACTATTGTGTTCTCAAATGTAGGCGGTTCCTTCTCTTCCACGATGGCTGCAATGTTTCTGTCCTGCTCTTTCAGTCCGCGTTCAAAGGCGTCACTGTAATCCTCTGTCCTTATCTTGGAAAATTCAATAAAACCCTCTTTGAGAATAGGGTTGCCAACTATACTCATACTCAAACTTAAAAATAGTGTTATTAAAATGTGTCTGTTCATTTATCTCGCCCCGATGCTTGTAACGCTCTCAACTCCGTCAATTTTCTTGAGGTCATCAAAGAGTTTGGTTATGTCATCAGCCTTTTTGAAGTAGATGCTGACGCTTGCGTTAAGAATTCCGTCACTTGACTCAACGCTCATCTTCTCAATATTGGCGTCAAGCGTGTCAGTAATCTTTTTGATTATATCAAGCAGTAGTTTCTTGCGTTCTATACCCTTAATATCTATATGTGTTACAAAAAGTTCCTCATTCCCCACATTACTTTTGCCCTTGCCAATCCACGGAACCCATTTCAAAAGGCTTGTTGTCTCCTGCTTTTGGCTTTGAGAGTGTTTGAGGGCTGTAATAATCTTATCTTTGGCACGTGCCGTAAGCACATATTTGAGCCACTCCTCTTTAGGGAATTGGTTCTCTGCTGTAAGAATCTCAACCTGGTCTCCGCTATGCAGTTCATAGTTCAACGGAACAAGTTTGCCGTTTACCTTAGCCCCGATGGCGTGGTAGCCTATGTCAGAATGTATGGCAAAGGCAAGGTCAAGTGCTGTAGAGTGTGCTATGACCGATTTAATATCACCTTTAGGTGTGAATACAAAGAATTCAGACTCATATTGCGTTATCTTGAAGTTGTCAAGAAAATGCATTGCGTCTGTATCAGGGTTTTTAAGTAACTCATTTATCGTATTGAGCCACTCCTCAATCTTATTCTCAGATGAAGAATAGTCTTTCTTGTAGTTCCAATGTGCCGCAAGTCCCTTCTCCGCTATTTCATCCATACGGCGACTACGTATCTGAACCTCAATCCAATAGCCTTCAGGCCCCATAACTGTTACGTGTAGTGCCTCATATCCTGTTGCCTTAGGGTTGCTAACCCAGTCTCTGGTGCGGTTAGGATGGGGTTTGTAGATGCTTGTTATTATGTTGTATATCTTCCAACACTCAAGTTTCTCATCTTCGCCAGGAGCGGGGTCAAACACTATGCGGGAGCCCATAATATCATAGACCTCTTCAAAAGGAATGTTCTTAACCTGCATCTTTTTGAATATGGAGTGCGGTGATTTGATTCTCTTTTTCAGGTCATACTTAATGCCAGCCTCATTCAGGCTCTCAATTATAGGTTGTGTGAATTTGTTGTAGAGCTCAATGCGCTTGTCGGTCTCAACAATCAGCCTCTCCTCTATGGCATTATACTCATTTGGGAAGTTGTATTTGAAACAGAGATTCTCAAGTTCTGTCTTTATGGAGAATAATCCTAACCTGTGTGCTAATGGTGCGTAGATGAATTCCGTCTCACCCACAATCTTGTATTGTTTGTTGGTGGGCTGCTCATCAAGTTCACGCATATTGTGAAGGCGGTCAGCAATCTTAATAAGAATGACTCTTATATCCTCTGACATAGAGATTACAAACTTGCTCATATTCTCAGATTGCTCCTGTGCCTTCTCTCCGAATATGCCTCCTGAAATCTTATCCATACCGGCAACTATCTCTCCAACTTTTGCACCAAAGAGGTTGCCTATATCCTCAACCGTGTATTCTGTATCTTCTGTAACATCGTGGAGAAGAGCGGCACAGATGGAAGTGGAACCTAAACCAATCTCCTTGCAGCAAATCATAGCCACTTCAAGAGGGTGGCAGATATAAGGCTCCCCTGACATACGGCGTATGCCCTCGTAAGCCTTTTTTGCAAAATTGAATGCTTTGATTATAATCTCCTGCTTCTTGCTATGGCGTGATGCCATATACTCATCAAGCAGTTGCTGGAATCTTGCCTCTATCTCTGCGTTCTCCTTCTGTAATCTCTCCTCTTTTCCCATTTATTCGTCTGCTACTAATTGAATAATCACCTTACTTTGAATCTTGAGACATTGAATGTGAGGATTAGGTAAATTATGCTTTTTTCTTTGCAAACAAGCGTCTGCCTATGAAGCCTCCCACTTTGAAAAGTGTGGCGGGGTGGGATAGAAGCGTGTCTATCGATATAATCTTGCAGGCTATATTCTTTAGAATGATAGGAATTGAGAAAATATCCTTAGTATGCTTTTTAGCAATGATAAATGAGGTGTCAATCCTTTTCTCCTGCTTTTTCAGCCTGCTTTCAAGTTTGGCTTTCTCCGCCTGAATCTGACTCAGATTTTGAATTTTGCTGTAATCCATCTTTTCAAATCTATTTTTGGGTTTCAGACTCCTCGTCCTTTTCTTCAGGGGCGAATAACACACCGCTGAGGTGCTTGATTAGAGGGTTGAGAATCAGTTGTTTGTGAAATATTCCCACGATCAGTACCAATAGCACGAACAGACAGCCGAAAATGCAGAACCCCCATTCTATACCTCCAAGAAAATCATCTATGCAGAATATGATTGCAAATGAGAAATATACAAGTGCCGTCAATCCTAAAACAGTACTTATTATGGCTACAATAATTGTAGAGACTATTTTAGTAGTCTTCTCAAGCAACTCAAGTCTGAGCATATCATAGCGCAGCCTGGCATACTCCTTGGTCTCATTAAGCAGTCTTTGATATTCGCTGTCCATTTTAAGCCTCCTCAGCGTCCTCTTTTAATGACTCGTCAATAGCCATCTCAATGTCAGACATATCTGTGTACTCGTTTATCTTTGCTTTTACCCTTGCAATAAGGTCTTCAAACCTGTCTTTTGAAATGCCTTTCTCCTCAAGTATCGCTATAATACGCGCTCTTGTCTTATCCCCTCTCTCAGGTGCCATAAGAATACCTGCGGCAGCCCCTACGGCTATGCCTGCGATAAATGCGAAAACTGAACTTGCTCTCATAATCTTATTGTGTTTTTAGTTTAACTTTACAAATGTAATGAATAATTTGATTATTTGCAATTTTTAGCGAATAAATTATCTAACTCACGCCATAATTTTGTGCGTAAGGCTGAAATTTTAGTCATCGTGGTGGTGCTTGACAGCCTTCTGTAGCGTATTAGTGAAATCAGTTTGCGAACATTGTTGTAATACTCCCATCCAATACACATAAGCCCCGGCTGTGCTAAAAACCACGCTGTTGCCATCAGGTAATCTTTAGTGCAGGAGGCAAGGCAGAGCATTACTATGAACGGGACTAAATGTATTAGCGGAATAATTACAAGGGCGTTGAGAACAATGTTCACCCCGCCTTTGAACATCACAAACGGACCGCCAATCCTGTCAAGTTTGCGGTAAAACGGTATGGGTGCTATGTAGGCTATTATGTTCTGCCAGCCGAACATCAGAAACGGCCATAGGAAAATAGCGTATAGTATGCCGTAGAATGCAATCCAGCCCTTGCTCATAGTGTTTGTCAATACCCAGTCCCGTATGCCGGCGTCACGAGTCATCTTTTTGAGTTCCAGAGCCTTGCTGTATATTCCGTCCAACTTATCCTTCTCTTTCCCCGATGCCTCCTCCAGACTTTTTACAAACTCTTGGTCTGTGTCTAACTTTTGAGAGAGTACCTTAAAGTAGTTGCCTTTTGAGGCGCAGTATTTTATGCCGTAGGTCTCACGCATGTAGTCAATAGCCTCATAGTTTTCCAAGTCCTTGACATTTAGCATGTTTCTCTCAATGCTCTCACGCACTAAGGCATTGGCGTTTCTCTGTGCTGTGCGAGGTTTTGTCTTGTAGAGCTCATAGAACTGACTTAGGCTTACGGCAGGTGATATTCTTATCAGAATGTTATGACGGAAACGGTGATAGTTGTCATAGTGAATGCTTACGGGAAGAATCTTTATATCCTTCTCAAAACCCGCGATTTCAGCGGCTGAAAACGCCATTCTCATATAACCTAATGAGAACTCTCCGAGCCAATGTCCGGTCATATTGGTGGCTTCAGGAAATATGCCGGCCCATTCCCCTTTAAAAAGCAGTTCGCTCACTTTAGAGAACTCTTCATAGTTCTTGCTGAGGCTCTCCTCTCCGTCAGTACGCATACGGTATGCGGGTATTACGTGAATTGAGCGCAAAAACCAGTTTGTGAACTTGTTTTTAAAGAGATTTCCGTGAGCGAATAAATTTATGGTGCGGTCAGGAAACGCAAACTCCAAGGCGAGAGGGTCATTTATGGCGTTCTGATGATTTGCCGCTATTATGACAGCCTCATCCTTTCCTGGAATATTCTCCTTGCCCTCTATGCCTATGTGACGGTAGTATATCCCGTTTATGAACCTGATATAGTGATACAAAGGTCTGAAATGCATAGTATCAATAATTTTTTATGCAAAGATATGTATTTTATCTTGAAAATAGTTAAATTTGCATTTTTATAAAAAGTTAAAGGAAGTAAATTATTAATTGTTAATTATTAATTAAATAAAATGAATGCTAACATTGCAATGAGCCCTAACAAGTTGGTTCAGTATTTAAAGAAACCTGCGGCAGAATTCACCCGTGCCGACATTGTGCGCTTTTGCGTTGAGAATGAGATACAATTTATCAATTTCCATTACTGTGGATGGGACGGCAGATTGAAGACTCTCAATTTTGTTATAAACAGTGCCGAGCATCTTGACGGCATATTGTCAGCGGGTGAGCGTGTTGACGGCTCAAGCCTCTTCCCTTTCATTGAGGCAGGAAAGAGTGACCTCTATGTTGTGCCTAAATATAAGACCGCTTTTCTGAATCCATTTACAGAGATACCTACGCTTGATATTCTCTGTTCATTCTACAACCGTGACGGGGAGCCGTTTGAGAGTTCGCCTGAATATATCTTGAAGAAGGCTCATAAGGCTTTCCAAGAGACTACAGGACTTCAGATGGAGACAATGGGTGAGTTGGAATATTACATCATAGCCGATGCTGAGGAACTCTATCCAGTGCCAGACCAGAAGGGTTACCACGAGAGCGCCCCGTTCAACAAGTTCACAGACTACCGTCTTGAGGCTATGAGACTTATAGCACAGGCAGGTGGATTCATTAAATACGGTCACTCTGAGGTTGGAAACTTCACTCAGGACGGCAAAATCTATGAGCAGAATGAGATAGAGTTCACCCCGGTGAATATAGAGGATGCGGCAGACCAACTTGTTGTTGCCAAGTGGATTATGCGTCAGTTGGCATACGAGTATGGCGTAACCCTCACATTCGCTCCTAAGATAACCGTGGGCAAGGCTGGCTCAGGACTTCACGTGCACTGCAAGTTCACAAAAGACGGAGAGTCTGTAATGGTTAAGAACGGAGAACTCACAGATGAGTGTAAGAAGGCAATAGCGGGTTATATGGTTGCAGGTACATCACTTCCGGCATTCGGTAATCCAAATCCGCTCTCATTTATGCGTCTTGTGCCACATCAGGAGGCTCCTACATCACTTTGCTGGTCATTCTCAAATCGTAGCGCCCTTGTGCGTGTTCCACTTGGTTGGATTAATGGTGGCAAGGATATGGCTGCTGACTGCAATCCACTTGAGAAGGCGTCAGGCAAGGATTTCAGCGGCAAGCAGACATTTGAGTGGAGAGCGTCAGACGGTTGTGCTGATATCTATATGCTTATGGCTTCACTTTGTGCCGCCGCACGTCACGGATTTGAACTTCCAAACGCACTTGACATAGCGGAGAAGACATACGTAGGCTTGGGTGTTAATATCCACGATGCCTCAAACAAGGCTGTTCAGGAGGCTCTTGAGCAACTCCCTGATTCTTGCGTAGCCGCTGCAAAGGAGTTGGAGAAAGACCGCTTGATATATACCTCAAAGGGTGTGTTCTCTGATGGAATAATTGACTATCTGATAAAATATCTCAACAGTTTTAATGATTCCAACCTGCGTAAGGAGTTAGGAAACGATACCAAAAAGATTATGAAATTAGTAACAGAAAATCTACATGTAGGATAAAAAAAACATTAACTTAAAATCAAAAATCATGAAAGAACAGAAAAAAAATCAAGTGAGAGTAAGAGCGGTAATAACTTCGTTGTTTTTGCTATTCGTATCGTCAATGGCAGCGCAAGGTTATATGGCAACTAAAACCAGACTTGACTCTTTGAGAGTGGGTAAATTTCACGGAGAAGCGTCTTTAGGTGGTAAGGTGGAACAAGCAAATAATTTTAAACTAGAATTAGACGCCGCATTTGAGGGAATGGTTCCGTTTAAAAGAAACAAACTTCGTTTCGCAACTAATGTCGCATTCAATTTCATAAATCAGTTAGATGATGGTAATAGAGGTTTCTTTTATGTTGCTGGTGATTTTTTTCAGTATGAGATAAGAGATAAGGTTACTGGAGAAAAGGTTCTTGAAAACGGAGAGAGAACTAAAAATCTGTTATACTTCAGTGCGATTGGCGGATGTCAATATGATTTCTGTCGTGATTTGGCGGCAAGGGCGTTCGGAGGTATGATGCTTACTTTCCAACCATTAAGAAAACATCCCACATTATGTTTGGAACCATCTGTTGGTATTGTCGCTGACTTTCAATATTGGGACATATTAGACAAACCGGAACTAAAAGTGTTGAGGGATTTGTATAACGAGAAACCGGCTTTGGTAAAACACTATTTTGAAATTAATCCGAAAGGATATGTATGGCAGGTGGATCCAAGTTTTGCCGCTGCTGTGAATTTTATGGGTGAGTGGGATAAGGTGGCGTTTAATGTGTATGCGCTACTGTTGCAACCTTTCAAAGAACCATTTGATACCACAGATGAAATAGAGGATGATATAAAAAAGTATTCTCCTGAATTTGTCGGACTGTTTAATACAAAACCCTTGCCCCAAATAAGTGTTGACGCATCATTGGAGGTTGGAATTTGGAAGAAGCTGTCGCTTGTAGTAGGGTGTGAGTTCCTTTGGGACGGCGGACAGTTGCCTGCGGCAAGACACGAAGTCACTTACAATGGGCAGACATTCACATTAGGTGCAAGAAATATTAGATATTGCTGTACATTGGGCTTTAAGGTTCATTGGTAAATATGGAGCAGGGACAGAAGAAATTCTCAATGAGGGTTACTGAGGATGCTCCGTTAATGGAGTTCCTCAAGAGCAAACTGAAGGATTACAGCAACACAACGCTGAAATCACTTCTCAAGCACCGTCAGTTGATGCTTAACGGCAGTATCTCCATAACAAGATATGACCATGTTTTGCATAAAGGTGATGTTATTGATGTTTTGAGCGGTTCACAACACGGACGTGGTGCTTTGGAACACCCGCAGTTGAGAATTCTCTATGAAGATGATGACATAATTGTGGTGGATAAGAGAGAAGGGTTGCTATCAGTCAAAGGTCCCAATATAACTGATGAGTCTGCCACACATATTCTTAACCAATATCTGCGTCCGCTTGGGCGGGACCACTATGTTTTTGCTGTGCACAGGTTGGATAGAGAGACATCGGGGGTTATGATGTTCGCAAAAAAGAAAGAGGTGCAGCAGACTTTGCGTGATGATTGGAAAATGTATGTTGTGGAGCGTACCTATATTGCCATAGCGGAGGGTGCTTTTGAACAGATAGAAGGTAAGATAGAGAGTTATCTGACAGAAGATTACAAGAAGGTGATGCACTCATCGCTGACAGATAACGGTGGTCAGTTCTCTGTAACAAACTATAAGGTTCTGCAAAATAACAAGAGGTACTCTCTTGTCAAATTGAACCTTGAGACAGGCAGGAAAAACCAGATTCGAGTGCATTTGCAAAGCATAGGGCATTCAGTTGCCGGAGATATAAAATATGGTGGGAAAAAGTGTAAGTGGAACCGTGTCTGCCTTCACGCAGAGACTCTGAAGTTCAAACACCCTGTAACGGGAAGGCTTATGGCGTTCTCCGTGCCTGTTCCGTTCAAGTTAGGTGAATCGGTGATGTGTTAATTGTTAATTATTAATTGATATGTTTCGTGTAAAAATATTAATGTTCCTGCTTCTATCTCAGGCGTGTGCCGTAATGGCTCAGGAGCCTGAGTATAGAGCAAAAAACTACCCTGACGGAGGGTCCTTGATGTATGACGGCTATTTCATTGGTGATAAGCCCGTAAGCATTACAAGATATTTTGATAATGGAAGAATTTCATCGGTACAGCAGTTTGACGCTGACGGAAACTCTACCATTGTAATCTACACAATTGGTGCGACTCCCTTTGCGGAAGGTGCTTACAAAGGCAAGGAGAGGAACGGCGTCTGGAGATTCTTCTCTCCAAAAGACGGTCATCTGGTTATGCTCATCACATATAAGAACGGAGTGAAGGACGGACAGTATATGGAATATTTTGATAACGGAGTGGCGCTTGACAGTATGAATTACAGTGCTGATAAAATTGACGGGGAGCGTGTGAAGTATTTTACCAACGGACAGAAACAGGCTATCATCAATTATAAGGCTGGAGTTTTAGATGGTGCTTACATTTCATTCTCTGATGACGGGAGCAAGGTTATGGAGGGTACATTCTCCGTGGGCTTGAGAGACGGCGAATGGAGATTCTATGATAGTGATGGCTCTGTCACTGTGTATAAGTTCAAAAAGGGTCATTGCAAGAAGTTTGAGGATTTTCTGAAAAAAGAGAGTGCTGAGGCTGATATAGACCGTCATATTGCAGAACCGTCACTTGAGTCAATACAGTAATGGCTGCGAAGGGGGCAAATAACGCTATCACCCTTCGTCAGTTAGGAGAAACGGTCAGTGGTGTTGTAGGTGGTACCTTCCCGTACGGGATTTGGGTTACTGCTGAGATTAACAGTCTGCAGGAGAGGGGACACTGCTATCTGGAACTTATTGAGAAGGATAAGGAGAGTGATGACATCGTAGCAAAGGCGCAGGCGACTATATGGCGTTCAACCTACATTACAATGCGTATGACCTTTGTGAAACTCACAGGCTCACCGCTGAGAACAGGAATGAAGGTGCTTGTGAAGGTTAAGCCCAATTTACATCCGCAATACGGCTACTCACTCAATATAATTGATATAGACCCATCCTATACGCTTGGCGATGCGGCGGTCAGACGTGCCGCCGTGGTTCAGAAACTGAAGGATGAGGGCGTTTATGACTGTAACCGTGAGTTGGAACTGCCTATGCTTATAAAGCGGATTGCCGTAGTCTCTGCAAGTGGTGCCGCCGGGTATGGTGACTTTAGTAATCAACTCAAGGCAAATGGTGGCGGCTACAAGTACAAGACGGAGTTGTTTGAGGCCGTAATGCAGGGTGATAGTGCTGAGGATTCAATTATTAAGGCATTTGATGCAATAGCGGAGAGGGCGGATGAATTTGATGTGGTGGCAATATTACGAGGCGGAGGCGCGGTCTCTGATTTGAGCTGTTTTGACAGGTATGGCGTGGCATCAGTCGTGGCTCAGTTCCCGCTCCCTGTTCTCTCAGGTATAGGTCACGATAGAGATGTCTCAGTTGTAGATGAGGTGGCGTGTGTGCATTTGAAAACTCCGACGGCGGTTGCGGCGTTTATTGTGGAGTGCAGTGTTGAGGCGGAGCAACGGCTTGCGGATATAACACAATGCCTTAATGATTATGTAAAGCAGTATATTCTTGAGCGTCAGAGCAAGGTTGATTTTTTAGGAAATGGTATAGTTACTGCGGTAAAGGTATGGCTTGAGCGTCAGATGGGAAGACTGAACCTATATGGCAGTGACTTGAGAGCAAGCGTCATGGCTTATTTAGAGAACAAAAGGCACGCACTTGACATAGCGGCTCAGACCATAGAATTAACATCACCTGAGAATGTGCTTAAAAAGGGTTATTCAATGGTAATGAGCGGTGGAAAGGTTATAACAAAGGCATCGGGGCTGAAAGCGGGAGACACCCTGACAACAATTTTCTCCGATGGCACCGTTAACTCCACAGTTAATTGCTAATTACTAATTACTAATTGAAATGAAGTACGAGGAAGCTATAAAAAAACTTGAGACCATACTGGCTCAACTCAAGAGCGGACAGATGCCGTTATCTGAACTTACAGCCAAAATAAAAGAGGCTAAGGAGTTGGTTGAATTCTGCAAGAAAAGTCTTACAGAAACGGTGGAAGAGGTTGAGTCAATGCTTAATAAGTAGGTTTATATGGAGAAGAAAAAGAGTAGGAAGAAGAGATGGTGGGTCACACTTGGCGTGCTGGTCAGTGTATCAGGGCTGCTATTCGCAGGTGTTGAGTATGCTAATGATTTGCTCACAGAGATGGTTAACAGACAACTTAGTGAGCAGGTTAGCGCTATGGAAAATGTGAGTGTAAGTTATGAGAGTATAAAGGTGGATTTGTGGCACGGCTCGGCATACGTAAGCAATCTGCGTTACTGCTCTAACCCCGATAATGCTCTTACAGACTCTCTACCTGGCTTTATCGTGGAGTCAAAGATGACACAGTTCCAATTCCTCAGTTATCTCTCATACGTCAGAAATAAGGAGATTAAGATTGGCAAGGTGGTAGCCAATGACGTATCAGCAATTGCGAACTACGCCTCGCATAAAGACACAATTCCTGTTGCCAGTGGTGATACTGTTAACGCTAAGACTAAGATGGAGATATCAAAGTCTGTTCTAAAGTATCTGGTTTCAATAAATGTAAGGAATGTAGCCATAAATAACGGCTCACTGCGTTTCAAGGATATAAACTCTCCGTTGGAGGCTGATTGTGACAGTCTCTATCTGAATGTTAAGAATATAGGATATGACTTCAGCAGAGACAGCATCTTCTATAATGATTCTGTCTATTACTGTTCCATAAAAAACATAAAGTTTGTGCAGCCTGACGGCAAATACACTCTCACCGTGGGCGAACTCTATTCAAAGGATACTGAAAATCTTACAATAAAGGGTATAAGACATACTTGCAATGTGCCAAAAGAGAGACTTGCCGTGGTTAACGGAAAGGTGCCGGCAATTTGGAGTGACCTTAATATAGATGAGGTTCAGACATCAAGGGTGAATATAGTACGCTCAGTAATAAATGAGAATATAAATATTGACTCAGTGACAGTTACGGGTGGCTCGGTGGATTTGTATCAGGATATGACATATCCTTACACCACGGTGCAAAGGCCGTTCCAGGCTATGCTTAAGAAGGTTAATATGCCTATAGATGTTAAAAAGGTGAAACTGAGACTTGACAAATTCAACTACACCTACACATCGGGGATATTCCCTCCGTCAACAATACGTATGAACAACATTGACGCTTCTGTCATACGCATCAGCAATACTGACCTCAGGGATTTGGTGGTTCTGCTAAAATGCTCTATTAACGGTGGCGGCGGTTATATGGTGATGAATCTGCGTCTGCTTAAGGATGATATATGCCCATGGCGTGAGCGCATAATACTTGAGAACGCTAATCTAAAGGCGTTTAACGGCTTTTTAGGTAGTATTGCAGGTGCTGAGGTGAGCGGACGGGTAAGAAAGATGGAGTGTTATGCCAAAGGAGACTCTGCAAGTGCAGGAGGAACATTCGTTATGGAATATAGCGGTCTTGACGCAAAGATTATAAAGGGGAAATCTCCTATAAAGCAACTAAATGAGAACAGCAAGGCGTTAAACGGTCTTGTCAAGATTATTCTACCTCCCGCAAATCCGGCTAAGGCAGGTGAAAAACCAAAGGCATACAAGGTTAAGGGGAAGAGAGATTTGTATAAACCATATATGATATATATGTTAAGCCCTATGTTCAACGGTCTGCAAGAGACACTGCTTGCTCCGTTCTATCTGCATAAGGAAATCAAAGAAAAAAAGCGATAGATGAAAAAAAGTACAGGAATAAAGATTTTTCTCACCGCCGCCTTAATAGTAGTTGTAGCGCTTGCGGTTTCGTATGGAGTCTCATATCTGAATAACCAACTATCAAACAAGGTGAGACAGAGACTGTTTGAGCAGGTGCGTGGTATAAAGGAGGTTACTGTGACATACGACAGCATTGATGTAAGTGTGTTCCGCAGTTCCGTTACCGTGACCGGTCTGCGTTACTGCTCAAACGCAAGAAACAAGTTGGAAGAGTCAGAACAGGGATTCATAGTGGAGTCTGCTGAAACAAAGTTCTATTTCCCAATGCTTCTGTACTATATGATTAGAAAGAATATTCATATAGGAAGCGTTGAGATAAATGATATTTCAACCATTGTCCATTTTAAGAAGAAAAAAGAGGAGGATAAATCCCCTGACAAGATTGATATATCA
The DNA here is from genome assembly GCA_045617165.1 of Candidatus Enterocola sp. Lineage (GTDB taxonomy): Bacteria > Bacteroidota > Bacteroidia > Bacteroidales > Paludibacteraceae > Enterocola. Next base: position 34,786 of record JAZLIE010000113.1, read on the forward strand.
AAGAACCTGTTGAAATTCATTGCCGCTATAAATGTAGATAAGGTTGATGTGAACAACGCTTCTCTCAAGTTAAAGAGTCTCAGCACCTCTCTATATGCTGAGTTTGACAGCCTCTATGTCTCTGTGCGGAATCTTGGCTATGATTTGGAAAGTGACAGCATTTTTTACAATGACTCAATCTACAGTCTCAGTTTAAAACATATTAAATTCATACAGCCCGATGCCAGATATATTCTCAGAGTTGATGAGGTTAGTTCAAAAAATACAGAGAATATAACTATAAAGGGTATCAAACACACGTGTACTTTGAACAAGGCTACGCTTACTGATGTGCTTGGAAAAAAGCCAGCCACGTGGACAGACCTATATATAAAAGAGGTGAAGACCTCTCGTGTAAACATAGTGCGTTCAATAGTTAATGAGAGCATAAAACTTGATTCAATCACTGTCAGAGGCGGTTACGCTGACATATATCAGGATTTGACATATCCTCACACAACGGTTCAGAGACCTATTCAGTCACTGCTTGCAAAAATCTCACTGCCTTTAGACTTGAAGTTAGTGACAGTGAATCTTGACCGTTTCCACTATACATTCACCGCAGGCATATTCCCGCCTTCAACGCTGAATATGAATAGTATGAATGTTAAAATAAAGCATCTTGGCAATATTGACACCCGAGATGTTGTTATTGATTTGAAATGTAATGTTGACGGTGGCGGAGGTCGTATGTCAGCCACTATGAATATTGTTAAAGATAAAGAGAACACTTGGAATGAGCACATTCTTGTGGAGGACGGAGATTTCAAGGCATATAACGGTTTCCTTGGAAAACTCGCGGGTGCGCAAGTATCAGGTGATTTAAATAGATTGGAGGTAAAGGCGCAGGGCGACACTATGAACGCCTACGGAACATTTGTTATGGAGTATAAAGACCTTGACGCCAAAATAGTTAAGGGAACCTCACCTATAAAACAGTTGAACAGGGCAAGTAAATTGGTTAATGGTGCAATAAAGGTCATAGTGCCTCACTCAAATCCTGAACATCCGGGGCAGAATCCTAAGACCTACAATGTATCAGGAGAGAGAGACCTCTACAAGCCATACGTTGTATATATGTTATCGCCTATGTTCAGAGGTTTTGAAGTTACACTTTTAGCCCCGTTCTTCCGTAAAGATGAGGTTAAGGGTACAAAAGAGGAGAGAAGAGCCGAAAAAGATGCTATGCGTGCGGCAAGAAAAGAGGAGCGTGCCACTAAGCGTGAGGCAAAAAAGGAGGAGCGTGCCACCAAGCGTGAGACAAGGAGAGAGGAGCGTGCTGCTAAACGTGAGGCAAGACGAAACAGAAAGGATGTAGCGGAATGAGTGATGTAAGAGAGATACGTATGGAGGACTATTTCTATGACCTCCCCGATGAACGGATAGCCAAATACCCTCTGCCAAAACGTGATGAGTCAAAACTGCTTATGTATGAAAGCGGTTCCATCTCAACAAAGGTTTTCAAGGAGTTACCAAAGATACTGCCATCAGAGACCCTTCTTGTGTTCAATAACACAAAGGTAATTCAGGCGAGGCTTCACTTTAAGAAAGAGAGCGGGGGAGTTGTGGAGGTTTTCTGCCTTGACCCGATAGAACCGTCTGATTATCAACTATCTTTTTCCGTTACAGGCAAGTGCGTGTGGCGTTGTATGGTAGGTCACTTGAAATTATGGAAATCAGGAGCGCTTACAAAAAACTGCGTAATTGACGGTAAACAAGTGACACTTTCAGCGGTCAAACTCAGTAGCGCGGGTTTGGTTCATACCATTGAGTTCAGTTGGAATGATGAGAAAGTGAGTTTTGCAGAGATACTTGACTCACTTGGAGAACTGCCCATACCGCCATATCTGAACAGAGAGACAGAGGAGCGTGACAAGGTTACATATCAGACTATATATTCAAAAGTAAAGGGTTCTGTTGCAGCACCGACAGCAGGTCTGCATTTCACAGATGAGGTGCTTAAAGAACTTGACGCCAAAGGGATAGGCAGAGCGGAACTTACACTGCACGTGGGTGCGGGCACGTTCTATCCCGTAAAAAGTGATGAGATAGGCGGTCACGATATGCACACTGAGGTTATAGCGGTGCCAATAGATACAATTAAAAGGATAAGAGAGTATGTAGGACATATAATAGCGGTGGGAACCACAAGCGTAAGAACATTGGAGAGCCTCTACTTTATGGGATGCAGGCTGTTGAAGGGGAATAAGGAGATGTTTGTAAGCCAGTGGGAACCATACTCAGAAGAGTATAATGTAAGTGCTGAGGATGCGTTGGACGCCATAATGGCATATCTGCAAAAAAACAATATGGATATGCTGCACGGCTCCACCCAAATTATCATAGTGCCAGGTTATAAGTTGCACATAGTCAAAGGTTTGGTAACAAATTTCCATCAGCCTAAAAGCACCCTGCTTCTGCTTATCTCAGCGTTTGTAGGTAGTGAGTGGAGAAAAATATATAAATTTGCGATGGATAACGGGTATAGGTTTTTGTCGTATGGAGACAGTTCTTTGATAGTGAATAGTGAAAAAAGAAAAGTGGACTGTTACTAGGAACGAGGGCAGAACCAAGTTTACTTGGGTTATGCCGAGTGACGACGTAACATGGTTAAAACGAAGTTTTAACAAAAGTGAATAGTGAAAAAAGAAAAGTGGACTATGAGAAAAAAATTGTTTGTATTTTCAGCGTTGCTGTTGGCTGCGGCATCTTATGCCGGAGAGGTAAAGGTTAATGGTTTTATCTCCGGGAAAAATTTTTTCCAGAGTGTGAGTCTGTACTATATAGACAATGATTTTGTTACCACTACTCCAGTCTCACCTGACGGTAAATTCAATATTACGGCAGATATTCCCGCTACGGAATCATTCTATCTGCTTTTTAAAGGTAACAATGGTCTGAAAAGGCAGGTTATTGCGGTTCTGTCACCAGGTGACAATATTAACATAGTGTTTGAGAGCACATACGCCGCAAACATAATAAAAGAGGTGAAGGGTTCTGCAGATATGGCTCTGATAAAGAGCTATTATGACAAAAGCCTGCCTCTGCAAGATGATTTAAAGGCTATTCAGAATGAGTATGACAAGGCGGAGGCTATAGACCGTCCTGCTGTCCAGCAAAAGTTTTACACTCGCTATCAGACTTATTCACAGGAACTTGAGAAGCTGCTGATTGCAAACAAGACATTGCCGGCATCAATCCTTATTGAGTTTGCGGAGTTTAATAATGATTTCAGCGCTCACAAAGCCACTTTCAAAACTCTCTATACAGCCTTACAGCCAAAATACGGTAACACGCTTGTTATGAGAGAGGTTGGTGAGAAGATTGTTAATCCAATTGAGGTTGGTAATCCGGCACCTGAGATAGAGGGTGTCACCCCTGACGGAAAGAGCGTAAAACTTTCAAGTCTGAGAGGAAAGTATGTGCTGGTTGATTTCTGGGCATCGTGGTGCCGTCCTTGCAGAGGAGAGAACCCCAATGTGGTTGTCGCATATAACAAGTATAAGGGTAAGAAGTTTGAAGTGTTCAGCGTATCACTTGACTCCGATGCCTCAAGTTGGAAAAACGCCATTGAGGCTGACGGACTTGTTTGGAAGAATCACGTTTGCACGTTCAAGCGCTGGAATTGCCCTATTGCAAAGGCTTGGAGGGTCAATTCAATTCCGTTCTCAGTTCTTATAGGACCTGACGGAAAGATTATTGCTGTAAGATTGAGAGGTGAGGCTCTACAGACAAAACTATCTGAATTGCTCAGGTAAGCAATAATGTTTATCTTTGCAACTCGCATAAAAACAATTAATTTTATATATAATGAAAAAAGTACTGTTAATCTTATTGTCAGTGGCATTGCTGGCAAGTTGCTCAAATGGAGATGAGAACTCCACTGCGTCAGCCACTTCAAAGCATACGCTTACTCTTAAGGCTGACTCTTGCACTATTAATTACAGACTGCCATCACAACTTAAAGGACGCAGAGATGTTGAGGTCATTCCTCAGGTTTCAGCGGTTCTTGAGGAACTGAAGGTCTCTGAGGGCGATTTTGTGAGAAAAGGAGAGGTTATGTTTCTTCTTGACCAGACTGAGTTTGCCTCTGTCCTTGACCACGCCAAGGCATCTGTAGAGAGTGCTGAGGCACAAGTCAAGACTATGGAACTTGAGGTGAACGCACAAAAGGAGTTGATGGAGAAAAACATTGTCTCAGAGCATCAGTATAAGGTGACATATAATAACTATCTGGCTGCCAAGGCCGCTTTGTCAGAGGCTAAAGCAAGTGAGATGCACGCACAGAATGACCTTAACCACACTGTTATGCGTGCTCCGTATGACGGTGTCGTGGGCTCTATTCTTTACCGTCAGGGTGCGTTAGTGGGTCCCTCAATTCAGAAACCTATAACAATTTTCTCTGACAACAGCACCATAATTGCATACACTTCAGTAAATGAAATGCAATATATGCATCTGCTTAACTTCTTTGGTTCAAGAAAGAAATTCTTTGAGCAGGTGCCTCTTTTCTCTCTAGAGTTCGCTGATGGTTCAATATATCCTGAGAAGGGAAAAATTGAGACACTTTCCGGTGTTGTGGATAGAGAGACAGGTGCTTTGAGTATGAGAATATCATTTCCAAATCCTAACTTCATACTTTCATCAGGTGGTAGCGCCACGGCTATTCTTCCTGTTAAGGCTGTGGGTATAGTCATTCCTAAAGACGCCACATACTCCATTCAAGATAAGACATTCGCATACAAGGTCGTAAAACAGGATTCCACATTCATAGCCAAAAGTGTGGAGATTGACGCGGAGCGTCTGAATGACACTGAATATGTGGTTTGGGACGGTCTTAAAGATGGTGATGCAATAGTTATTGAAGGTGTAAGTAAAATGTATAGCGGAATGGAGATTTCTCCTATTGACAGCATTCAAACAAGATAAGATATGCAACTTAAGACATTTATAGAAAAACCGGTACTCAGTTCTGTAATAAGCATTCTTATTGTTATTGCAGGTCTTATAGCCTTGGTGTCACTGCCAATTGAGCAGTACCCTAATATAGCGCCTCCTACAGTAACAGTATCCACAAACTACTACGGAGCCTCTGCCAAGACAATCCAGGAGTCTGTGCTCGCATCGCTTGAAGATGCCATAAACGGTGTTGATAATATGACCTATATGGTATCATCGGCCGATAATACAGGTAACGCTGAGGTTACCATCTATTTTGAACAGGGGACAAACCCAGATATGAATGCGGTTAATGTGCAGAACCGTGTCTCCAAGGCTACGGCGCTTCTGCCTGCTGAGGTTAAGAGTTATGGCGTGACTACCGCAAAGCGTATGAACTCAATTCTTCAGATTTTCGCCATCTCCTCCCCCGATGACAAGTTTGACAGCAAGTTCCTGTGTAACTATATGAACATCAACGTGCAACCAAAACTTATGCGTATTCACGGCGTAGGAAAGTTCTTGATGTTCGGTGCAAACTACTCAATGAGAGTATGGCTTAAGCCTGATGTGCTACTTGGATATAATCTTAATCCGCAAGATGTTATAAGAGCCTTGCAGGAACAGAACATTGAATCAGCCACAGGTTCATTTGGAGAGAACTCAACAGAGCAGTATCAATATACTATGGTATATAAAGGACGCTTGAAGACTGTTGAGGAGTTCAACAATATTATTGTACGCACTCAAGAGAATGGTGAGACTCTCTATTTGAAAGATGTAGCCGATATAGAGTTAGGCAATGAGTTCTACAATTTCTCCAGTTTTGTCAACGGGCATCCGGGTGCTGTTGGATTGTGTTATCAGTTGGCTGGCTCAAACGCCACAGAGGTTAATAACAATATATCACAACTTTTGGAGGATATAAAACCCGACCTTCCTGAGGGGTGTAGGATTGATGTGATACAGAGCAGTAACAAGTTCCTCTTCGCCTCAATGCATGAGGTTGTAAAGACCCTTATAGAGGCAATAATTCTTGTTATACTCATTGTATTCCTTTTCCTGCACGACCTTCGTTCAACCATTATCCCGTTCGTGGGAATTATGGTCTCTCTTATAGGTACGTTCGCATTTATGCTTGTGGCGGGATTCTCTGTCAATCTTATAACGCTGTTTGCATTGGTGCTTGTTATAGGTACGGTGGTTGATGACTCCATAGTGGTGGTGGAGGCGGTTCATGAAAAACTTGACCAAGGCTACACCTCATCGCTTAAGGCGGCGATTGACGCTATGGGTGAGATTACAACCGCTGTAATAACCTCATCACTTGTGTTTATGGCTGTCTTCATACCGGTGTCATTTATGGGAGGAACATCGGGGACATTCTTCCGCCAGTTCGGTCTTACTATGGCTGTAGCCGTGGGTATCTCCGCAATTAACGCTCTGACACTCTCTCCGGCACTATGTGCCATACTTATAAAACCTAAGGTTGATAAAAAAGAGCCTACAGGTCTTGCGGCGTTGAACGCCAGATTCTCCAAGAAGTTTGATGAGACATTTGAAAAGATGTCAGAGAAGTACCAGAACGGTATACGACCTCTTATAAAAAGACCTTGGATTTCATTCATAATATTCGCAGGTATGTGCCTGCTTATGGTTTGGGTTATGACCACAACTCCTACAGGTTTTGTGCCGCAGGAGGATACTTGCCAACTTATGGTTGATGTAATACTTCCACCTGGAACAGGCCTTGAGGCGGCTACTGTTATGATGAATAAGATAGGGAAAGAGATTATGTCAATAGAGGATATATCTGTTACAAGTCAGGTGGTTGGATTTGGATTTACAGCAGGCAACCTTTCTAACGCAGGTTGCTTCATCATAGCTTTGAAGGATTGGGAGGAGCGTGAGTTTATGTCAGTATATAATGTGGCTCAACAGATTCAGGAACTTAACGCTAAATATCAGGACGCCACCATAATTCCGTTCCTTATGCCTATGATTCCAGGATACGGAACCTCATCAGACGCTGAGATTTATATCCAGGACAAGACCGGTGGCTCAACTACAGACCATCTTGCAATGACGCATAAGTTCATTGAAGCCTTGAACAATCGTCCTGAGGTTGCTAACGCCTATACCTCATTCTCTATATCTGACCCGCAGTGGCTTGTTGATGTCAATGTCTCAAAATGTCACATGGCAGGTCTTTCAGTTAATGATGTGATGGGAACTCTCTCCACATTCTTCGGCAGTACATACGTCAATGATATAAACATTTACGGAAAAGTATATAAGGTTATGGTTCAGGCATCGCCAGACGCACGTCGTACAGAGACCGCTCTGAATTCAACATATATACGCTCAGCCTCCGGCAAAATGGCTCCGCTTAGTTCTTTTGTAACGCTCACACGTATGTATGGAGCGTCATCTCTCAAGCGTTTCAATATGCTTAACGCTATAAATGTAATGGCTCCCGCCGCTGAAGGTGCATCTTCAGGCGATGTCATCAGGGCTACAGAGGAGGTTGCCAAAGAGGTGCTTCCAAGAGACTATACCTATGAATTCGGCGGTATGTCACGTGAGCAGAGTTCAGGCTCATCAATGGGCTTGATTTTTGGAATATCAGCGTTACTCATATTCCTAATTCTTGCCGCACTCTATGAGAGTTATGTATTGCCGTTGTCCATTATGCTTACAGTGCCTGCCGGTATAGCGTTCGCATTCCTCTTTACAAAGATTTTGGGAATGGATAACAACATATATCTGCAAGTAGGTGTGGTAATGCTTATAGGACTGTTGTCAAAGACAGGTATTCTTATAACAGAGTTCGCCGTGCAACTAAGGGAACAGGGGCAGAGCATTGTTGACGCCGCCCTTAATGCCGCAAAACTGCGTCTGCGTCCTATTCTTATGACGGCTGGCACAATGGTTGTAGGTCTGCTTCCACTTATAACTTCAAGCGGTGCGGGCGCCATAGGCAACAGAAGCCTTGGTATAGGAGCTGTTTTTGGTATGTTGTTTGGCTGTGTAGGACTCTTGTTTATGGTTCCCGCACTATTTGTTGTGTTCCAAACCGTGCAGGAGAAGATTAAACCGTTAGATAGTGAAGAAATGAGAAATGAGAAATAAGAAATAAGACTGTGAAACTGACCGAAGGTAAAGGTCCCCTCCTAACCTCCCCTCCAGGGGAGGAACACTCTTCTTTCTTCTTTCTTCTTTCTCCTTTAATATTTATTGTTTGTTTATGAAAAAATATATAATCTTAACATTTAGTGCCGTTGTACTGTCAGTGGGTTTGAGTTCCTGTGGTATATACGGAAAGTTCAAGCCCAAGAATGAGCCTGATATTGACAGTATAAAGACTCCGGCATATACTGACATATTCAAAGATGAGAAGTTGGTGGCTCTGATAGACACCGCTATGGCTAACAATCTTGACCTTAAGATAGCCCACGAGAATGTGGCTCAGGCTGAGGCTATACTGTTGGGTGCCAAACTCGCCTACCTTCCAAGTATATATGCCGCACCTTCTGTGACCTATGGTAAGACAATTGGTGGCACCGCACCCGGGTTGGCGTACGGGTTTGGAACGGCATCGTGGGAGTTGGATATATTTGGTCGTACAACAAACAGAAAACGCATTGCCAACGCCTCAAAAAAGGAGCAGGAGGATTATGTGCAGGCTGCCACAGTGGAACTTGTATCGGCAGTCGCAACCACATACTACACACTTCAGATGCTTGACGCTCAAATACTTACAACTGAGGAGGCTATTGTCAATAGAGCGCAGGCTGTGGAGACAATGAAGAATATGAAGATAGCAGGTATGACCGATGAGGCTGCCGTGGCTCAGTTTGAGGCAAGTTACCATTCATCAGTGGCGCAAGGGAAGGCTCTAACGCTTGCAAGAATCAAGGCTGAGAACGCAATGAGGCTGCTTTTGTGCAAGAGTGCTATTGTTATAGATAGAAATTTGCTGAGTGAGACAGTTATGAATGACTCTCAAATTGAGAGCATTGAGTTGGAGGCTACACGTGTCCGCCCCGATGTCAAGGCTGCCGAACATAGGCTTGAGCAGGCTTTCTACTCTCTTAACCTTGCACGCGCCAACTGTTGTCCAAGTATAACAATAACTGGCTCAGTGGGGTGGACGGGCGGTCTTATTTTCAATGCTGTCGGCTCACTTTTGCAACCTATATTTAATTCGGGTAAGAACATTGCTGAGGTGCGTTCAGCCAAACATGGGCTTAAAGCCGCTGAGTATGCCTACAGCAAGGCTCTTATAGTGGCTGCCACTGAGGTTAATGACGCTATGGCGGCAAAGAGACTCTATAAGGCACAGCAACCTGATTATGAGAACCAGGTGGCTGCCCTTACCAACGCCTACGATGCCACATTTACAAAAATGTATTATGGTAAAGGCACATATCTTGAGGTACTAACGGCACAAAAGGATTTGCTTAGTGCTCAGATGCAGCAGATAGAGAACTATGCCAGCACACTTAACGCAGGAGTGGATTTATATAAGGCGCTTGGGGGAGGGAAGTAATAATTAATTAATAAAGGAGAAAGAAGAAAGAAGACTGTGACTGTGAAACTGGCTGCAAGCAAACTGACCGAAGGTAAAGGTCCCCTCCTAACCTCCCCTCCAGGGGAGGAACGCGCTCTGCTCGCTACTCCAAAATTTCTTATTTCTTATTTCTTATTTCTTATTTAAAATGTCCAAGAATAATAAGGTGGTATATGTATGTTCTAATTGTGGGGCGGAGCAGCCTAAATGGTTCGGGCGATGCTCTGCTTGCGGGGAGTGGAATACCTGCAAGGAGGTTACTGTGGCTTCATCGGGGGGAAAGGCTACAAGAGAGACAGGCTTTGCCACAGAGAAGAGCCGCCCTGTGCTGGTCAGGGATATAGAGGCTCACGCAGAGGAACGTATTGATATGGGTGTGGGTGAGTTGAACCGTGTGCTTGGAGGTGGATTGGTAAAGGGTTCTCTGGTTTTAATTGGCGGTGAACCGGGTATAGGTAAATCCACATTGATGCTGCAAACAGCCCTTTCTCTTAAGAGTAAAAAAATTCTGTATGTTTCAGGTGAGGAGAGCGCTTCTCAACTGAAGATGCGTGCTGACCGCATTAACCCGTCATCGGGGGAGTGCTACATTGTAAGTGAGACAAACCTTGAGACTATATTCTCTCACATCAAGGATATTGCTCCTGATATAGTTGTAATTGATTCCATTCAGACTATAAGCACTGAGACAACAGATTCAATACCTGGTAGTTTGACTCAGGTGAGGGAGTGTTCTGCGCTACTGCTGAAGTTTGCAAAGGAGACTAATATCCCTGTGTTTATTGTAGGCCATATAACCAAAGACGGTACAATAGCAGGTCCAAAGACCCTTGAGCATATAGTTGATACCGTGCTTCAGTTTGAGGGTGACCAACACTATCTATACCGCATACTGCGTTCTGTGAAGAACCGCTTTGGCAGTACAAGTGAACTTGGCATTTTTGAGATGCGCCAGGACGGACTGCGTGAGGTGATGAATCCGTCAGAGTTGCTTATTAGTACAGAGCATACAGATATGAGCGGAGTGGCTATAGCATCTGCCATAGAGGGGATACGTCCGTTCCTTATAGAGGTGCAGGCTCTTACGGGTACTGCCGCATACGGAACTCCGCAACGCTCTGCCACCGGATTTGACCTTAGGAGAATGAATATGCTGCTTGCCGTTCTTGAGAAGAGAGCGGGATTTAAAGTTGATAAAAAAGATGTCTTCCTGAATATTGCCGGTGGAATAAAGGTGAATGACCCAGCCATTGACCTTGCCGTTATCTCATCAATTCTCTCATCAAGCCTTGATATCTCAATTAGCAGAGATATATGCCTGACAGGTGAGGTGGGGCTATCAGGTGAGATTCGCCCTGTAAACCGCATATCAAGCCGTATATCTGAGGCACAGAAACTTGGGTTTAAGAAAATAATAATACCTGAGGCTAATATAAAGGGTTTGGAACTCAAAAATCCTGAGATAGAGATACTCACCGCCTCAAAAGTGGAAACAGCCTTCCGCACCCTCTTCGCTTGATTTTTTAATTATTAATTGTTAATTGTTAATTATTAATTTATCTTTGCACCCTCAAAGTTAAAAATAATATGATTATAGCAAAAACAATAACTGAATTGCAGAACG